>JAQWIO010000123.1 GCA_029248845.1 Polaribacter sp.
TTTTGTACAAGACAATCAATCAATTTCTCAGCGAGGGGTGATAAGAGGTTTACATTTTCAGAAAGGAAAATTTGCTCAATCTAAACTCGTTAGAGTGATTAAAGGTAGAGTGTTAGATGTAGCAGTAGATTTAAGAAAAGATTCACCTACTTTTGGCAAGCATTTTTCAATAGAATTAACAGGTGAAAATAATAAACAACTGTTTATTCCAAAAGGTTTTGCTCATGGATTTTCTGTATTAGAAGATGACACTATTTTTGCTTATAAATGTGATCATTATTACAATAAAGAATCGGAAAGTGGCGTTGTTTATAATGATTCAGATTTAAATATTGATTGGATGTTAGAGGAGAATGAAATACAAATTTCAGAAAAGGATACAAATTTACAAAAACATTAAAATTATGTTTTCAGATTAAAAAATAGGATTTTATAATTATTAGAGCTTGTTTATACAGTTTAGTTTTTACTATAGAAATGACAAAAATTAATTTTTTTTGATAATAGACAAAACCTTGTAGGGAGTTTCTCAATCTATATATAAATAGACTAGTAAAAAATTATTAGAGAGAACTATTAAGTATTCTCTTTAATATGAATATACTTTATGAGCTTTGGAAATAAACGAAATTTAATAAACGATTAGCAGAGTTACAAGTTAAAACTAAAAAATATAGAAGAATAATGATTTTTATTAGTTTAAAGGAGTTTGTATGAAAAACAAAGGTAACAAGTTTAATAAAATTCACAATTGTTTATAAACAAAATTTTATAAGATATAATTAGTAAATATATTCAAAAAAGAGATATAAGAAAATAGATAAAAATGAAATTTTTGCTTAATAAATATCAAATTATTTTAGAGCAGGGAACGATGGCCTTATTAAATTTCTGTTTAATATTTGTTTTGTCTAAAATTGTTCCTGCTAACCTATTTAAAGATTTTTTTTTAGGATATTCGGTAGTGATAATAATCACACTAGTAATTTCTAGTTTTGCTAACCAACCTTTACAAGTTTTTCTTCGAGGAAAGAATAATAAGAGTTACTTTTACAAGGTTTTTTTAATGAACCTACTTTTCTTACTAATTACCTCAATAATCTGTGTTATTGTAATAAGTAACTTTTATTATTTTTTAATAAACTCTCTACCATACATTATCACATTGGCTTTTGTAACATCAATATATGATGCTATAAGAAGAGTTAGTTTTGTTTATTTTCAGAATAAGTTTAGCGCAAATTTATTAGCTACAACATCAGTTCTTTTCTTTTTTTTCATAATGATATTTTTCTTCTATACAATAGGAGATTTAAGTGTTAGAAACATATATACTAGCCTAATAATTAGTTATTTGTTTGGTATTTTTATTTTTATATTCTTTCAAATAAAGAAGATAAAAACATTCTTATTTCAAAAAGGCGAATCTAAAAATAAGACCTTTGTCGAAGTGTTTAAAAAGCATTATAGCTACGCTAGTTGGTTAGTTATCGGCGTTTTTTTTTTTTGGACTTATACTCAAGGAATATATTTTGTGGCGGAAAAATATTTAACTTTAGAAGATTTTAATGCAGTTAGAATTTCTCAAAATTTAGTTGGAGTATTATCGGTTCTTTTTGTTACTTTTGAAAATATGATGTTGGTTAAAATGTCTTTAATTTTCGAACAAAAGAAGCTAGCT
Organism: Polaribacter sp.; assembly: GCA_029248845.1. Taxonomy (GTDB): domain Bacteria; phylum Bacteroidota; class Bacteroidia; order Flavobacteriales; family Flavobacteriaceae; genus Polaribacter. The sequence goes on from JAQWIO010000123.1 coordinate 1,682, forward strand.
GGTATTAACGAATTTGTAGAAAAACTACTTAAAAAGTTAATGTTACCATTCATCCTTATTTTAATTGTGTCTTATTTAGTAATGACTCAATTATATAAATTATATTATCAAGGTAACTCTTTTTACTCTGAAAAAATTACATACGTATTATACTTCTTTTTATATCAGTTTTTATTTGGGTTATCAAGAACATTTGTTGTAGCATTAAAGGCAATTAATGCTACTAAGTATATATTATATAGTCATATTCTTACAGCTATTTTTACGCTTCTTCTAGCTCAATTATTATTTTTAAAATTTAATAATGGTTTAATATTAATATTTATAATGATTTGTTCGATGCTAGTATTTTCAGCTGGAATCTATTTTTTTTACAGAAAAATAATTAAAAAAATATAATGGTAAAATTAAAAACGAGTTATTTAGTTAGGATAAAAAAAACAGAATGATTGAACAAAAAAAAAAGGTTTTAATAATTAATGCATACTCTTATAATAACAGAGGAGATGCTGGAATAGTTGTTGCTATGATTGATTTAGTTAAATTAACATTTAATAATAAAGTTGATATTTCGGTGATGTCTCAATTTCATAAGGAGAATGTTTACTTTTATGAAAAAATGAATGTTAGATCTGTACCCCCAGTTTGGGATATTTTAAATCCAAAAGGATTTATAAAAAAGTATTTTTTAGGTTTAAAAAAAGTTCTTTTTTATAAGAAGCAACAATCCAATGAAATTGTAAATGCGGACTTAATATTATCTGCAGGAGGGGGATATCTATATTCTTCAAGAATAGGTCCTTTAGGAATCGGCTTTGTTAATGTATTGTATCATTTATGGATATCTAAAAAATATAAAAAGAAAGTTGTTTTATTTCCGCAAAGTATAGGTCCTTTAAAATTTTCTTTAGATAAAATCATTCTAAAAAAAGTTTTTAGTAAGGTCGATGTTTTATATAGTAGAGAAGAAATCACATCAAACCTTATTAGAGAGAATAAAGTAAAAATTAAGCTTTGTCAATTGCCTGATATTGCATTTATTTTAGATTCAAAAAAACATGCTTTATTAGACGATAATCTTAAAGGAGACGAAAACTATTTAAAAATCGGAATAACTGTTTTAGATTGGAGATTTGCAATTAAAGGAAGCAACTCAAGCGATATTGAAGATTATCTTTTCAAAATTTCAAACACAATTAATGAATTAAAACATATTACCGTACAAAAGGTTAAAGTTTATATATTTCCACAAGTAACTGTAAGCGATTTAGATGGAGATTTTGCAGTTTCATTAGAATTACAGAAAAAAATAAATGAAGAGTCAGAAATTATTAATTTGGATGAAATTCAGAATCCTAAAGAGTTAATTTATTTGTATTCTAAAATGGATATATTTATAGCTAGTAGAATGCATTCAGCTATCTTTTCTTTAGTAGGTAATGTTCCAACAATAGCATTAGCCTATCAACCAAAAACTTTAGGAACTTTTAATTTAATTGGCCTAGAAGAGTTCGCTCTAGATATTAGAACTTTTCAGAAGAAAGACTTGCAAAATAAAATTATTGAATTAATAGAATCAAAAAGCAAAATCAAACAAGATATTCAAGAACAAGTTGTGCAAATCAGACAAAAAATTATCGATAAGCTTAGCCAGGAAATAAAACAATAGAAGTATTTTGAGTTTAATATTAAAAAAAGAACATAAAGAGTATAGGTTTATCATTGCATTTATAATACTAGAAATTCTGTTAAACGTAATTGCTAGGTATATAGATGTAAAAGGATTTGCTCTAACTCCGTATTTTAGAATTGTAATGATTTTATTTACTGTTGCTTTTTTTAGTCTAGATATTTTAAAACTAAAATTTAAACTAAAATTTAAAAAGACATGTTCCTGGAGAGAACTGTTTGTGTATGGATGGTTTTTTTTCGCTTTAATTTCAATCTTAATAGGGGTCTTAAATAAAAACCCAATTATATATATATATACAGATTTTATATATATTTGTTTAGGTGCAATATTATTTTATATTTTTAGAAATAAGCATAATGATAAACTTGACTCTTTCAACTTATCTAAAATAATTCTTATAATAGGTCTAGGTTGTGTTATCTTTAATTTGAAAGCTCCAGCAATATTATTAGTTGTAATTGCTGCTTTAATGTTTGTAAATATCTTAAATAAAAGATATTTGTTTTTTATTTTGTTTATTATACCCTATTTAATTTTAGTCTTTTCTTCTAATCGTTCACAGTTGATTGTTTTCTTTTTGATGATTTTCTTATTTTTACTAAAGAAATTTAGAAATTTTTTTAGTACAAAATCAGTTATATTTTTTGGTCTATTCATTATATTATTTACTTACTTATTTAGACGAGAATTAATTTCGGGATTGTTAAACTTCATTAACCCTGAAAGTAATATAGGGTATAGAATAAATCAAATTTCAATAATCTTAGAAGAAGGAATAGATTACTCTGATCCTTTTTTCACTTCAATTTCTCAAAGGATGATTGAAGCGCAAGTAGTATTTGAAATATGGACATCAAGTATTACTTCTTTTATTTTTGGCTCTGGCTCTGGAGGTGTTATTGATGGTGGTAAAATATTTCTAGATAATTCTGTTCTTGGATCCTCTCTTTTAGGTAAAAATAAAGTTCACAACATACATCTACTTCCATTTTCTATGATCTTTAGACATGGATTAATAGGACTAATGCTATTCTTAGTGTTATTAAAAATCGTTTATAAAACAATATTAGGAATCCTTAATGAAACCAAAAGTGAACAAAAAATATTTTGGAGCTTACTGCTAATATTTTGGTTCTTTTTTTCTATACCTGCTGCATCTTTTCTTTGGAGCATGCCATTTTTTTGGATAAGTATATCATTTATTAATAAACCCTAACTATGAATTTTTTAAAAATAAAACACCTAATTTTCTTTTTATTCATAATCTTTTCTTCTTTTCAAGAAATTCCTAAAAGTGAAATTTCAATAGTTTGGTATGGCGATTCAACAACCCAAGGGGCGCATGTTAGTTTAGATAAGCCATGGTACTCTTTTGTGTGGAGGGTTACAGATTTTTTCAAAAAAAATTTAAAAGTAAAAACACTAAATAAGAATTTAGGTTTCCCTGGCTGGTCAACAAAAAATGCCTTGGTTAATATAGACGTCTTATTGAAAGAAACATTTGATTATGTATTCTTAGAGTTTGCCTTAAATGATACAAATATTGACTCAGGGGAAATAATTTTCAATCTAAAACAAATCGTAAAAAAAATAAAAAATAAAAACAAAGATGTTAAGATTTGCTTAATTCTATTAAATAAAGTTGATGGCTTAAAAAAAAGAAAAAATAATATTATTGAACCAACAACTTTAGCTTGGATAAAAGTAGGTAAAGAACTTAATATTCAAACAATTGACGTGGGGTATTATCTACTGAAATTATCAAAAGATAAAGAGTTTTACAAATCAATAATACCAGATGGTGTTCATCCAAATGATATGGGTCATTTTATATATTCTAGTATTATAATTTAGGAACTTCTGGACAAGAAGTTTTTTCAAGATTAAATAATTAAAAAAAAAATTTGAATTACTCAGTGCAGCTAAATAAAATATTACTAAGACCGTTTTTAGTTTTAGCAGGTTTATTTCCTATTTTACCTTTTGCACTAAAAGGTGCTGCTGTTATTGTCTTTGTTTTGCTCGTTTTATTTTCTTTAAAAAGAAGAAGTATAGAGATAAATTATCTTTTTTTCTTTAATGCTTTATTGTTTGTTTTGTATTTTATCAGTTTAGTTTATTCGGATAACCTCAAAGTAGGAATATTAAAATTAGGAACAATCTCTTCTTTACTTATCTTTCCAATGGGTTTTTTGTTCCTGTCAGCAAATAAGAAGACCATAACCAATATTTTGAAACATGAAGGTATTTTGAAGAATACTTTTATAGTATCTTCATTTTTGCTATCAATATTTATTTTCAGTCTCTCATTTAACTATGGTGATTATATCAATCAAAAAATAAATATCAATCAATTTGCATCTGATCTTGATAGTGGGTTTTTATGGATGCGAGATCATCCTATTTATTTGTCAATTTACTTATCTATTTCACTTTTTTTAATTGTGGATGTTTTTAATCAATCAAAAAGAAAACATCAAATTATTCTGCTATTAATTGCGATCTTTGAGGTAATAGTGATTTTTATTTTATCTAGAAAAGGAGTTATTGTATCGTTGTGTTTTTCATTTTTAATCTTCTTTTTAATAATATCTAAAAATAAAAAGAAAACCTTATTATCATTTTTATTTTTTATTACAGCAATCGTATTGTTAAGTCAAAATTACTTTTCTGATACAGCAAAAAGATTTAGAGAAGTTTTTGATACAAAAAGCTACAAGAAAGTCGAAAGCTATTCTTCAACGAGTATTAGATACGGAATATATAAGTGTTCCTTTGATAAAATAAAAGAATCTTGGATTGTTGGTTACGGAATAGGAGATGTGGTAGATGAACTAAGAAAATGTTATAAAGATAAGTCTGAAGTGCTTTATAAAGGAAATTTCAACTCACATAATCAATATATTGCAGTGATTTTAAGAGTCGGTATTTTAGGGTTAATTTTGTTTATTATTTCTCTAACACTAAATTTATTTTTTTTTTATAAGAGAAAAGATTACTACGCATTTTCAATTATATTGATGTTTGCTTTTTTCATGTTAACAGAAAATATTCTCGACAGACAAAATGGAGTGATTTTATTTTCTCTATTTTTAAATTATTTTGTTTTTAGGAATCTTATTATTAAAAGTGAATGAAAAGAATAATACTAATAGGTCCTTTCCCAGAACCCCTCTCAGGTGTATCTATTGCAAATCAAGTAGTAAAAGAGGTTTTGAGTGAAGATACACAGTTCGAAGTGGATTCAATTAATACTTCATACTCAAGATTTGATGAGCAAATTGGGAAGTTCTCTTTTAAAAAGGCTTTTTTCTATTTAACCCTAAACTTCAATATTTTTAAAATATTTAAAAACAAAATTATATATATAACTCCAGGGCAAACCTTCTATGGAATTTTAAAATATGGTTTTTTCATCATTTTAGGTGCTATCTTTAGAAAAGAACTGATAATTCATGTTCATGGAAACTATCTAGGAAAAGAATATAAATCTTTAAATGGGATTAAAAGAATTATATTTTATTTTCTGGTTTCTAGATTTACAAAAGGAATAGTTTTATCTGAATCATTAAAACAGAATCTTACTCCTTTCTTAGATCAAGGTAGTATTTTCTGTCTACCAAATTTTGCTCAAGATTTCCTATATACAGAAGATAAGAAGTTAGTTAATGATGAATTAAGAATTTTTTATTTAAGTAACTTAATGAAAGAAAAAGGAATTTTTTGTTTATTAAAAGCATTAAAAAACTTAGAAAAAAATAATATAATATACAAGGCTAAAATTGCTGGCAATATAGATGAGAAGTTTTCTAAAGAAATTTTACAGTTATTCAATGAGTTAGAAAACACAGAATATGTTGGTATAGTTAATGGAGATGAAAAAATAAATCTTTTAAAATGGGGAAATATATTTGTTTTACCCACTTTTTATAAAATGGAAGGTCAGCCAATATCAATATTAGAGGCAATGGCAACAAAAAATTTAGTAGTGACAACCAATCATGCAGGAATTCCGGATGTTTTTAAAGATAAAGTTAATGGATATTTAGTAAAAAAAAATAGTATTAAAAGCATTCAAGATATATTAACTTATATTGCAACAAATAAAGGTGAGATACAAAAAATAGCGACATATAATAAAGAGTATTTTTTACATAATTTCACCGTAAATGCCTTCAAGAAAAATCTGATAAAAATTATTAAATAATGTTGGTTCAAGACTTAAATAAGTTTACTCTACCTAAAAACTTTAGAGGCAGGAATGTATTTGTGGTTCAACTTTGGTGGCTTGTACAAGGAACATTCTTTAAAATGTCTCCGCAGTTTATGTATGGGTTTAGAAGGTTTTTATTACGCCTTTTTGGTGCAAAGATTGGTAAAAAGGTAATTATTAGACCAACTGTTAGAATAACA
>JAQWIO010000124.1 GCA_029248845.1 Polaribacter sp.
GAAACAATCTCTGTTTCTTTATTTTCTCCAGGCCATGCTGAACCAAATTTAATTTTTAATAATTCGGCCTGTTTTTCTATAATTGAACACCCTTCTTTAATATCATCTGTTATTACATTTCCACCAAAAGGAACTACAGCTGTATGTCTAATGATACCGTCTTTAAAAATAGCTAAATCTGTTGTACCGCCACCGATATCAATCAAGGCTACTCCAGCTTCTTTTTCTTCTTGACTCAAAACAGCAGATGCAGATGCTAAAGGCTCTAGGGTAATTTCATTAAGATTTAAACCAGCACTTTTTACACAACGTCCAATGTTTCTAATGGAAGAAACTTGCCCAACAACTACATGAAAATTTGCTTCTAAACGCCCCCCATACATTCCGATAGGCTCTTTAATATCTGCTTGAGAATCAACTTTAAATTCTTGTGGCAACACATGAATAATTTCTTCTCCGGGCAACATGACTAATTTGTGAACTTGATTAACTAAATTTTCAATATCATTTTCATCAATAACTTCATCGGCGTTATTTCTTGTAATATAATCGCTATGATGTAAACTACGAATATGTTGACCTGCAATACCAACAACAACTTCTTCTATCTTAAGTCCAGAAACACTTTCTGCCTCGTCAACAGCTTGCTGTATAGATTGAATAGTTTGCGTAATATTACTCACTACTCCACGTTTTACTCCTAAACTTTTTGCTTTCCCGATGCCAACAACCTCAATCTTATCATATTCGTTTTTACGACCAATCATGGCAACTATTTTGGTGGTACCAATATCTAAACCAACAGCTATTTTATTATTTTCCATTTTGATTTACTTTGTGCACACAACTTGGTTGTGATATTTTACATTAATCGTTTTATAATTTTGAATTGTTTTATCTTCAAATGTTTTATTATAAAACGCTTTTAGCTTCTTAAATTTCAAGTCGATTTCAGTTAATTTTCCAAAATCAATTTTATAATTTCCACTTCTTACTGAAAATTGATACTCATCGTCGGCAGATTTTTCAATTCCTACAACTTCTTTTTGCAAAAAATCATCCTCTAAAATGAGGGATATTAAAGGCATTATTTTATCAATATCTTCATCACTTTCAACCCCTAAAACCAACATTACTCGTGCGGAATAATTATCAGACAAAGGAACTTTTACTCCTTGTTTATCAACATAATAAGAACTCTCTTCCTGTAAAATTCTCGCAACAGGTGTTCGTTGTTTAACAATAGTTTTCAATGATCCTGTAATCGATAAAAACACAGACGCATTTTCTACATAAGGGTTTTCAGATACTAAACTTTCTAATCTGTATAAATCTATTACAGATTTCGCTTGGTTTTTCACACTTGTATCATTTTGTATTAACAATTTATTAACCATAGAATGAGTCAAAAAATGATTGTCTCCAACTTCAAATTCGATAACAACTTCCTTTACAATTTTAGTCAAATTTCTATTCAATGAAAAAGAATATAAAAAGCCTAAAACACTTATCAATAATAAGAACACTATATATTTCAAGAACTTAGTAAACATCATTTCCTATTGTTTTTAAAAGTTTATTTGTAAGGTCATTAACCAGTACTCCTATATCTCCTGCTCCTAAAACTGTAACTACTTTTGCTGATGAATTTTTAATATCTTTTACTAAATTATTTTTTTTTGTTAATTTTTTATTCTTGCAAGTAATTTTATCAAACAACAATTCAGAATTGACTCCAGAGATAGGTACCTCTCTAGCTGGGTAAATATCTAATAATAAAACTTCATCAAACTTAGACAAGGCAATTGCAAAATCATCTAAAAAATCTCTTGTTCTTGAAAATAAATGTGGCTGAAAAACAACCAATACATTTTCATTAGGATACATTTCTCGTACAGAACGCTCCACTGCATTTATTTCTGTAGGATGATGTGCATAATCATCAATTAATACAAGATTTTCGGTTTTAATTTTATATGTAAACCGACGCTTTACTCCTTTAAAAGAAGATAACCGTTTTTTAATAGTTTCTAACGAAATCCCATAACTATCTGCCATTGCAAATGCCGCCAAAGTATTCATCACATTATGTTGGCCAGGTAAATGAACCTCAATATTTTTAATTTCTGATGAAGGTGTTTTTACATCAAAACTATATTTTCCACTTTCTACTTTTAAATTTAATGCTTCATAATCTGCAGGTTCATTAACTGCATAGGTTAGTCCTTTCAAAGGCAAACCTTTTGCTATGATTAATGTTTCCGATATTTTGTTTGAAAATTCGATAAAAGACTCATTCAATGCTGCTGCATCTCCATAAATATCTAAATGATCTGCGTCCATAGAGGTTATACAGGCAATATTTGGACTCAACTTTAAGAAAGATCTATCAAACTCATCAGCTTCAACTACACTAATTTTGTCCGCACCTAGAATTAAATTTGAATTGTAATTTTCTGAAATCCCTCCTAAGAAAGAAGTTGCATTTACTTCAGCCATAATATGTCCCAAAATAGACGAGGTTGTTGTTTTTCCGTGCGTACCCGCAACTGCAAAACAAAAAGTAGTTTCAGTTATTTTTCCTAAAACTTCAGATCTTTTTAAAACCGTAAAATTATGTTCTAAGAAATAAGTTAACACCCTGTTATTTTTTGGAATAGCTGGTGTATACACAATCAACGTTTCCTCTTTTTTTAAAAAAGAGAGTGGTATCTTTTTTAAGTCATCTTCAAAATGAACTTTAACCCCAAGCTTCTCTAAATCTTTTGTAATTTGAGACGGTGTTTTATCATAACCGGCAACTTGTTTTTTATTAGATGCAAAATAACGAGCAATAGCACTCATTCCAATGCCTCCAATACCAACAAAATAAACCTGATGTATCTCTTTTAAATTCACTTTTTTAACAATTGTTCTATCTCGTTAACAATATCTGTCGTTGCTCCTGGAAGGGCCAGTTCGTTTATATTTTCTGACATATGCTCTTGTTTTCCCCTGTCTTTTAACAAGGTTTCAAAAACAATAGAAAATGTTTCTAACTCATTTTCACTTAATAAAATAGCACCATGCTGGTCTGCAATTGCTTTTGCGTTTTTAGTTTGATGATCTTCTGCCACATTTGGAGAAGGAATAAAAATAACTGGTTTTCCTACGATACATAATTCAGAAACCGAGCTTGCACCCGCTCTAGAAATAATTATATCTGAAGCTGCATATGCAAAATCCATTCTGTTTAAAAACTGATGAACTTGAATATCGTCTGAAGTATTGTACTTTTTATATTCTTCATAATAGAGTTTTCCACATTGCCAAATAACCTGAACTTGTTGGTTTTTAAAAAAGTCTAAATTACTTTCAACTAATTGATTTATTTTTCTAGCTCCTAAACTTCCTCCTAAAACTAAGATAGTTTTCTTGTTTTTATCTAAACTAAAAAAAGTTTTTCCTTCTTCTATTTTAGAATGAATGGATAACAAATCTTGACGTACAGGGTTTCCTGTTTTTACAATTTTCCCCAATGGGAAAAACCGCTCTAAATGGTCATAAGCAACACAAATTTTATCTGCCTTTTTACCCAACAGTTTGTTGGTAATTCCTGGATACGAATTCTGTTCTTGAATTAAAGTTGGAACTCCCTTTCTATTTGCCATAATTAATGTTGGCCCACTTGCAAAACCACCTGTACCAATTGCGATGTCTGGCTTAAAATTTTTAATTATTTTTGAGGCATTCCATAAACTATTGAGCATTTTAAAAGGAAAGGATAAATTATCAATTGTTAATTTTCTTTGAATACCAGAGATCCACAATCCTTTAATTGCATAACCCGCTTGTGGAACTTTTTCCATTTCCATTTTATTTTTTGCACCTACAAAAAGAAAATTAGCCTCTGGATAACGCAACTTTAATTCGTTTGCAATTGCAATTGCAGGGTAAATATGACCTCCTGTTCCTCCACCAGAAATTAAAATATTAATCGATTGTTTCATGAAGTATATCTAAAGGGTTATCATCTAAAATATCGTATTCTGTTTCCTCTTTTGAGGCGCTTACACTTAGAATTATTCCCAATGCAAAACAAGTCATCCAAATAGAAGTACCTCCACTACTAATTAGTGGTAAGGTTTGTCCTGTAACTGGAAATAAATTGCTGGCAACAGCCATATTAATAATTGCCTGAAAAACAATTGGCACACCCACACCTAGAACTAACAATGCGCCAAAAATTGTAGTTGTTTTATTAATAACCACAAAAATTCTAAACAGTAATAAAAAATAAATAAACACAATAACAAAACCTCCAAGCAAACCATATTCCTCTACAATAATTGCAAAAATAAAATCGGATGTAGATTGAGGTAAAAAGTTCTTTTGCACACTTTTTCCTGGACCAACTCCAAAAATTCCTCCAGTAGCAATTGCAATCTTCGCTTTTTCAACCTGATATGCATCTTTACCTCCTTCTTTAGAAAAGTTTTCTATTCTACTTTCCCAGGTTTGAACTCTATTTGGCATTGCATCGGGAAAAGCTTTTACTGTCAGAATAAAAATTGAAAGCAGTAAAATACCTGCCCCTAAAATAAATGCTAGATATTTAATTGGATATCCACCTATAAACATCATCATTAAAATCATTACAAAAATGATTGCAGTCGTAGAAAAATTTGCTGGCAATATCAACAATAGAATAAGAGTAACAGGAAGCCAAAGCTGCAATACACTTTCTTTAAAATTAATAGCCTTTTCTTTATTCTTTGCTAAATACCTTGCTACATAAATCATTAAAACCAAACCTGCTAAGGTTGAGGTTTGAAAACCAATTCCTCCTATTCGAATCCATCGACTAGCGTTTGCACCACCAATCGTAGTTCCTTGTGCCAAGGTAAAAATCAATAAAACAGCAACAACAGGAAGCATTAAAACAGACCCTCCAGAAAAATACCTATATGGCACTTTATGAACACCATAAATAACAGCAAATCCCATAATTAGAAGAACAATGTGCTTTACTAGATGACCTAAAGTAGAACCAGAGCCTACAACATACACCAAGTTTGTACTTGCACTGTAAACAGGCATAAATGAAAATATTGCTAAAACAGCAACAATTGCCCAAATGGTTTTATCTCCTTGTATATGTTGTAAAATCGTTTTCATGAAATTTTTGTTATAAACTTCTTACTGCTCTTTTAAATTGACGGCCTCTATCTTCATAGCTCTCGAACAAATCAAAACTTGCACAAGCTGGAGAGAGCAAAACCACTTCACCTCTTTCTGACAACTTATGTGAGACTTTCACAGCCTCTTCGGCTCCTGCAGTTTCAACAATAACATCAACTACATTACCAAACATATTTTTAATTTTTACATTATCAAGACCCAAACAAACAATGGCTTTTACTTTTTCTCTTACCAATGGTAATAAATCGCTGTAATCATTTCCTTTATCAACTCCTCCAACAATCCAAACTGTAGACTTGTCCATACATTCTAACGCATAAAATGTTGCATTTACATTGGTTGCTTTAGAGTCGTTTATATACTCTACACCCTTAATTTTAGCTACATTTTCTAAACGGTGCTCAACACCTTCAAAGTCTTCTAAACTTTCTTTTATTGTTTGCTTTCGTAGCTTTAATAATTTTGCAGCCATTATTGCTGCCATTGCATTTTTAGTATTGTGTTTTCCCTTAACTGATAAAGTTGATAATGGCATAGTAAATATTTCTTTATTTATTTTGATGATTATAGTATTGTCTTTTAAATAGGCTCCGTATTCTAATTTTTTTTCAATTGAAAATGGAACTAATCTTGCTTTGGTTTTGTTTTCTTCTAACCATTTATGAATCGCTGCATTGTCTGCGTCATAAATTAAATAATCGGTTGCATCTTGATTCATTGTTATTCTAAATTTTGACGCTATATACTTATCAAAGTCGTACTCATATCGATCTAAATGATCAGGAGTAATATTGGTTAAAATTGCAATATGACTTTTAAAATTTTGAATTCCGTCTAATTGAAAACTACTTAGTTCCAGAACATAATGTTCATGGGATTCTTCTGCTACTTGCTGAGCAAAACTGTGACCAATATTGCCTGCTAACCCAACATTTAAGTCTGCATTTTTTAAAATATGATGCAGTAATAAAGTTGTTGTCGTTTTACCATTTGAACCTGTGATCCCAATAATATTTGCATTGGTATAGGAAGAAGCAAATTCAATTTCTGAAAGAATCGGAATCAACTTTTTCTTCAACTTTTGAACCAAAGCAACATGATCTGGAATTCCAGGGCTTTTCATCACTAGAGTAGCATTTAAAATGATACTTTCTGTATGATTCTTCTCCTCAAAATCTATCTTATTATGTAAAAGAACTTCTTTATATTTTTTTAAAATTTCTCCTTTATCGGAGACAAAAACTTCATATCCTTTTTGCTTTCCTAAAAGTGCTGTTCCAACACCACTTTCACCTCCACCAAGAATTACCAGTTTTTTCATTTATCTTAATTTCAGGGTAACAATTGTGAATACTGCTAATAAAATCCCTATAATCCAAAATCTGACTACAATTTTACTTTCGTGATAACTCAACTTTTGGTAGTGGTGATGTAATGGTGCCATTCTAAACACCCTTCTTCCTTCACCAAACTTCTTCTTCGTGTACTTGAACCAAGAAACCTGAAGAATTACAGAAAGATTTTCAACAACAAAAATCCCGGCTAAAATTGGCAACAGTAATTCTTTACGAATTGCTATAGCAATAACAGCTATAATTCCACCAATTGTGAGGCTTCCTGTATCTCCCATAAACACTTGTGCAGGAAATGTATTATACCAGAGAAATCCAATTAATGACCCTGCAAATGCTAAAATAAAAACCGTCATTTCTCCAGAATTTGGGATGTACATTACGTCTAAATAATCTGCAAAATTGATATTCCCAGAAACCCATGCAAAAACGGCTAATGTTAGGACTATAATTGCAGAAGTACCTGCTGCCAGGCCATCTACCCCATCTGTTAGATTTGCTCCATTTGAAACTCCTGTTACAATAAAGACAGTAATAAAAATAAAAACTAACCAGCCATATTTTTCATATCCTTCTCCTAAAAAATGCAACAATTTAGAATAGTCTAATTCATTGTCTTTCATGAAAGGAACCGTGGTTTTTGTTGACTTATGAGCTTCCCCAAAAATATTTTTTCTTCCTTCACTGTTTTCAATTTGTTGTTCTTTTGGGAGCTTTTCTTTGATTGTTACACCATCATTAAAATAAAGCATCAAACCAACGATAATTCCCAAACCGACTTGACCTAAAACTTTGAATTTCCCTTTCAATCCTTCTTTATCTTTTTTAAACACTTTTATATAATCATCTAGAAAGCCTATAAAGCCCATCCAAACAGTAGTTATGACAAGAATTATTATATAAATATTATTTAATTTAGCTAATAAAAACACAGGTATTAAAGTCGCCAAAATGATGATAATTCCTCCCATAGTTGGAGTCCCTGATTTTTGAACTTGCCCCTCTAGGCCTAAGTCTCTAATAGACTCTCCTACTTGTAGTCTTTGTAAAAAACAAATAATTCTCTTACCGAAAATAGCAGAAATTAATAATGACAAAATAAATGCTGCAGCTGCTCTAAATGTGATAAATTGAAATACACTGGCTCCTGGAAAACTAAATTGACTTTCTAAATATTCGAATAAATAATACAGCATTTTTAGTTGTTTTTTAATTGATTGAAACAGATTTTAACTTCCTCTAAATCATCAAAATGAGATCTAACTCCATTTATTTCTTGATAATTTTCATGTCCTTTTCCTGCAATTAATATGATATCTCCACGTTCAGAAAATTTACAGGCCGTTTTTATTGCCTGTCTTCTGTCTAAAATTGACAGCGTTTTTTTATAGTTTTCAGAGGCAATACCCATTTCCATTTCATCAATTATTGTTTGTGGATTTTCTGTTCTTGGATTGTCTGAAGTTAAAATCGATTGATCACTTAATTGTGAGGCAATATGAGCAATTTTTGGTCTTTTGGCTTTATCTCGATCTCCACCACAACCGACAACTGCAATCAATTTTTCACTACCTTTTCTAATATCATTAATCGTTTCCAATACATTCATTAGTGCGTCAGGAGTATGCGCATAATCTATAATTGCTGTAACACCACCCTCAGAAATAATAGATTCAAAACGACCACTTACATTTTCTAACTGACTGATAATTGTTAGTATTTCTAATTTTTCTAGGCCTAATAATTCTGCAACGGCAAAAATTGCTACTAAATTAGAAGCATTAAATTGACCAATTAATTTTGTCCAAACTTCTGTTTCGTTAATTTTCAATAATGTGCCAGAAAATTGCTTCTCTAAAATTTTAGCTTTGTAATCTGCTATCGTTGTTAACGCGTAGGTTTTCTTTTTTGCCTTTGTATTTTGCAACATAAAGTTGCCATTTTTATCATCTAAATTTGTAAGTGCAAAAGCAGATTTAGATAAAGAATCAAAAAAAGATTTTTTTACATCTCTATACGCTGCAAAAGTCTCATGGTAATCTAGATGATCATGAGATAAATTGGTAAAAACTCCTCCAATAAAAGTTAACCCAGCTGTTCTTTTTTGATGAATTCCATGAGAACTCACTTCCATAAAACAGTAATCCACATCAGCATGAATCATTTTATCTAAATAATAATTAATAGTTATAGAATCTGGAGTTGTATGTGTGGCCTTAAATTCGATTTCATCTACCATGATTTTAACAGTAGACAACAATCCAACTTTATAGCCTGCTTTTTTAAATAATTGATACAACAATGATGCTATCGTAGTTTTACCATTTGTTCCAGTGACACCCACTAAAGGTAATTTCTTAGATGGATTACTGTAAAAATTAGCTGCCATAATAGCCAATGCTGAATTAACACAAGGAACCTGAACATAGGTAACCCCTTGTTTTTTGTCTTCTAATAAATCTTCACAAATGACAGCTATTGCTCCCAACTCTATTGCTTTATTTATAAACAAGTGACCATCAACATTACTTCCTTTTTGAGCTATAAAAACGGTTCCTTTTTCAACCTTTCTAGAATCAAAAACAATATTATTAATCTCAATATTTGTCAACCCAAAAACTTGATGAATAGTAACCCTATATAATATGTCTTTTAAATTTTTCAGGTTATGAAAGTTTTAGAGTAATAGTAGTTCCTTTTATTAATTTTTCTCCTTTTTTTTGTGATTGAAATTCTACTTTTCCTACACCATAAATCTTCACTTTCAATCCGATGTTTTCTAATAAATACATAGCATCCATTCCTACCATACCTCTAACATCTGGAATCTTTGAATACTCTTTATTTAGTTTTTTATCAAAATCTAGATATTGACTATTAATCGTTTCAAACTTTACTTTATCTTCTACAGATTGATTGTCAATTGGCGTTGTTGTAAATATTTTTTGGGCAATTTCCTTGAAAACTGGCGCTGCAACTGTTGCACCATAATATCCTTTTTCTTTGTTAGGATCATGAATGACAACAATACAAGAATACTTTGGCTTATCTGCTGGAAAAAAACCTGCAAAAGAGGCTACGTAGTGTTTTGCTGAATAATAACCCCCTTCCCAATCTCCCCTATCGTTTTTAGTTCTTGGAATGTATTTTTTTGCAGTTCCTGTTTTTCCTGCCATCGAAAAATTAGAAGAATAAATATTGTTTGCAGTTCCCTTTACCACTACATTTTCCATCACTTTTCTAATTTTCTTTAATGTTTCGTCAGAAGCAATTTTTGAATTTATAATTTCAGTTTTAAAAACCTCCTCTGTTTTATCTTGCCTTCTCAACTCTTTGACAAACATTGGCTTCACCATTATGCCGTTATTAGCTACGGCATTGTAAAACATCAATGTTTGCATTGGTGTAACAGAAATTCCATATCCCCAAGACATCCATTCCAATGAAATTTTGTTCCATCTTTTTTTATCTTTTGGGTTTGGCACATAAGGCACTCCCTCTCCTTTAATCTGAAAACCTATTGGCTTTGTAAAGCCATATTTTTCAATTTTTTCATAATACTTTTGTGGAGTAGCGTCATAATGTTCTTTTATCATTTTCACAATTCCTACATTAGACGAAACCTCAAAAACCCTAGCTACAGAAATTTTACCGTGCCCACCTCTATGTGAATCTTCGACTTTTCTATTGTGTACAAAAAATTTTCCTTTTTCAGTGTCAATTACAGTTGAAGTATCAATCACTTTATCATCCAAAGCAATCATTAAACTTGCCAGCTTGAAGGTAGATCCAGGCTCATGACTCTCCCAAACTGCGTAATTTCTTTTTTCATAGTAAGTTCCTTTTGAGGTTCTTCCTAAATTGGAAATCGCTTTAATTTCTCCAGTTGCAGTCTCCATTACAACAGCACAACCATGATCTGCTTCAAAATATGCCAATCTATTTAATAGCGCATGATGTGTAATATCTTGGATATTTACATCTATAGTTGTTATGATATCGTGACCATCAATAGGTTCTTTTTCATTCACATCGTTAATTGGCTTCCATTGATTTTTTGCGATTTTCTGTTTCCATCTTAAACCGTTTACTCCCTTCATATAATCTGCAAAAGCGCCTTCTATTCCGGCACCACCTCTTAAGTCATCATACCCAATTGTACGTTCTGCTATTTTTCCAATTGGATGCGCTCTAACAGTTCTGTGTTGTGCAATAAACCCACCACTATAAACTCCTTTATTGAAAATTGGAAATTGCTTCATCTTCAGATAATCTGTATATCCGATATTTCTTGCAATTAATAAATACCTATTCTTTCGCTTTTTAGCATTTCTTAATCTATCTTGATAAAAATCTGAACTTTTACCCAACATTTTAGAGAGTTCAATTGACAGTGCTACAATATTTTTCTCGAAAACAACATCATCTACAGCAACCACATCCATTCTGATTGTATACTTCGACATTGAAGTTGCTAATAAATTTCCATCAGCAGCATATACATTTCCTTTGTTTGCAAAAATAGTATCTTGCTTAATTGTTAATTCGGTAGATAATTTCCTGTATTTTTCACCCTCTGTGTGTTGAATTGCAAAGACACGAAATACAATTGCCAATAAAAAAAGCGTCATAAAAGCAGCTACTAAGTAGAATTTTGTAAGAATGCTTTTTTTGTGAGTTGCCAATTTTATAAATCTTTAATAGTTACTTTTATTTTTTTTGGAGGTGATTGTAAAGGCTCCAACCCAATTGATATCGCTTTCTTTCGGATATTAGACTCCATTTTCATCCTCATTAAAATAGTCCCCGTATCTACATATTCAGCTCTTAATTCTCTTTTCTTTTTGTTCAGTTTTGAAATCTGAATAACTTTCTTATCCGCTTTATGAGCACTTGAAATCATAATCAACATTAACACAACTACAAAAAAAATAATTCGCCAATTTTTAAAAGCAGATTCATCCGTAAGAAAACTTCCTCTCAGAAAATCGTAAACTCCTTTTTTAACTTTTGACATTCTACTTTTTTAATGTTGCTACTCTTAATTTAGCACTCCGCGCTCTATTATTAAGCTTTATTTCTTGGGGAGTTGGCACTATTAGCTTTCCAATCTTTTTTAGAGGTACTTCACTATTTCCAAAAAAATCTTTCTCAGGCTCTCCACTAAATAGTCCTGTCCTAAAAAACCTTTTAACCAAACGATCTTCAAGAGAATGATATGAAATTACACTTAACCTTCCGTCATCTTTTAACAAGTTAGGAAGCTGCTGTAAAAACTCTTTCAAAACATCCAACTCTTCATTCACCTCTATTCTAATTGCTTGAAATATCTGGGCGATTATTTTATGTTCTTTTGCACTTGGTAAGAACCTCTGCAAAGCTTTTCTTAATTGAAAACTTGTATCAATTCGCTCTTCCTGTCTTTTTTCAACAATCGTTTTTGCAATATTTCTTGAATTCCTTAATTCTCCGTATGAAAAAAATATTTCGGCTAATTTCTCTTCTGAATAATTGTTAATAATTTCTTTGGCTGATATTTTTGATTTCTGATTCATCCTCATATCTAGATCACCGTCAAAACGTGTTGAAAAACCTCTTTCAGCTTCATCAAATTGATGAGAAGAAACCCCTAAGTCGGCCAAAACACCATCCACCTTTCGAACTCCATGAAACCTCAAAAATCTTGAGATATATCTAAAGTTTTCCGGTATCAATACAAAACGCTCATCATCAAAGACATTTTCTTGTGCATCTGGATCTTGATCAAAACCAAATAATCTTCCAGTCTTTCCAAGTCTTTTTAAGATTTCTTTAGAATGACCACCGCCTCCAAACGTAACATCTACATAAACACCATCTTCTTTAACCGAAAGTGCATCAACACTTTCATGTAATAAAACTGGATTATGATAATTCATCTGCATCTCTATTTCCCATTACTTCCTCAGCCAAATCAGCAAAATCATCGGCCGCATCATCTATGGCCTTCTCATACTTATCTTTATCCCAAATCTCAATAATATTCACAGAAGAAGACATAACTACTTGTTTTTTTATTCCCGCAAATGCAAACAAATCTTTAGGAATTAAAATTCTTCCTGTTGCGTCTAATTCTACCAATTTAACCCCTGCAGTAAACCTTCTAATGAAATCGTTATTTTTTTTCTTAAACCTATTTAATGTGTTTATTTTTTCCATCATCAAATTCCACTCCTTTAAAGGGTACAACTCAAGACATGGCTGAAAAACAGCTCTCTTCACAACAAAGCCATCTTGCAATACATCAGACAACTGCTTCTTAAAGACTGATGAAAACATCAATCTCCCCTTAGCATCGGCTTTACATTCATGGGTTCCAATTAGATTTATCACTGAATAGATTTAATAACTCAACTCAAAAATATGTAAAATTTACCACTTTTTACCACTTTTTACCACATTGTTAATAAATAAGTCATTTATTAACAATTCAATACTGTTAGGATCTTTTTATCAAAAAAAGGGTGAGCCATTAAAACATTACATATTTCATAAAAAAGAATTACATTTGCGGTTAAGAGAATTCAAAGATCAATGATTGATAAGTTAAAAACTGAAGGTATTTATACATATGCAGAAGCAGGAGAAGGCCCTACAATAATTCTTTTACATGGGTTAATGGGTGCTTTGAGTAATTTTAAGGAAACTTTTAATTATTTTTCGACAAATGGTTACAGAGTATTAATACCAGAACTCCCTTTATACAAGCTTCCACTTTTAAAAACAAATGTTAAAAATTTAGCTCAATTTTTAAAAGAATTCATGGAGTTTAAAGAATTAGATAATGTCATTCTTTTAGGAAACTCTTTGGGAGGTCATATTGGTTTGTATTTTACAATGAATTACCAAGAAAAAGTTAGTGCTTTAGTTTTAACGGGAAGCTCTGGACTCTACGAAAAAGCGATGGGAGACAGCTTCCCTAAAAGAGGAAACTACGAATACATTAAAGAAAAAACAAGAGATGTTTTTTACGATCCGGAAATTGGTACAAAAGAGATGGTGGATGATATCTTTAAAATTGTAAACGACCGTAATTCCGTTATTAGAACCCTGGCAATTGCAAAAAGCGCCATTAGACACAACATGTCGAATGACTTGCCAAAAATAAACCAACCAACTTGTATCATATGGGGAAAACAAGATACAGTTACTCCTCCAGAAGTTGCTGAAGACTTTAATAAATTATTGTCAAATTCTGATTTATTTTGGATAGACAAATGTGGCCATGCTGCAATGATGGAAAGACCAGAAGAATTTAATAAAATTCTTCATACTTGGTTTACCTCCAGAAAAATATAACTTTCGAGGAGAGGAATTTCAAAAAAGAACACCTATTTTAATGAAAGTTAAATCTGCAGAATTTATAATGAGCAATAGTAATGTTACGAAGGCTCCAAAGGAAAGAATACCTGAATACGCATTTATTGGACGTTCTAACGTTGGGAAATCTTCATTAATTAATATGTTGATGGAGCGCAAAGACTTAGCTAAAATATCTGGGAAACCAGGAAAAACTCAACTTATCAACCATTTTAAAATAAATGAAGAGTGGTTTTTAGTAGATTTACCTGGCTATGGATACGCTAAAGTTTCAAAAAAAAAGAGAACTATCTTTCAGTTTTTTATAGAAAATTACTTCAAAGAAAGAGAGCAGTTAGTCTGTACTTTTGTTTTAATTGACTCTAGACATGACCCCCAGAAAATCGATCTAGAATTCATGAAATTTTTAGGCGAAAACCAAATTCCATTCTGTATTGTTTTTACCAAAGCAGACAAACTTGGAAGTTCTAAACTTAACAAACAAATCACTTCTTACAAAAAGAAATTACTCAATACTTGGGAGACGATTCCTACATCATTTATTACTTCTTCTTCAAGTGGACTTGGACGAAAAGAATTTTTAGATTTTATTGAAGATGTTAATAAAGATGTTGCAAAAGATTTTAAATAATTTCTGATGCATTCTACTAAAAACAATTTGAAAATTTTATTTGAAGACAATCACATTATCATTGTAAATAAACGTGCAGGTGATATTACTCAGGGTGATAAAACTGGAGACAAACCTTTGAGTGAAGTTGTTAAAGAATATATTAAGGACAAATACAATAAACCTGGAAATGTATATCTAGGAGTCGTTCACAGGTTAGATAGACCGACCTCTGGGATCATCATTTTTGCAAAAACCTCCAAATCTTTAGAACGTCTCAATAAAATGCTACGTGATAAAACCATTCACAAAACCTATTGGGCAGTCGTAAAAAATCAACTAAACAAAGAACAAGACACCCTCATTAACTTCCTAAAGAAAAACCAAAAAAATAATAAATCTACCGTATACCCTCGAGAAATTGAAGGAAGCAAAAAAGCAATTCTCCATTATCATTTACTAAAAAAACTCGATCATTATTCTTTAATAGAAATCCTATTAGAAACCGGGAGACATCATCAAATTAGAGCTCAATTAGCAGCTATTGGAAGCCCTATAAAAGGAGATTTAAAATATGGATTTGACAGGAGTAATAAAGACAGAAGCATTCATTTACATGCACGGAAAATTGAATTTATTCATCCTGTTAGCAAAGAACAAATCCATATAACTGCACCAACTCCGGATGAAGTTCTATGGAATGCTTGTTTGTAATTTTTTTTACCTTAGCTATCATCTTCTCAAAGTGATATCATTTAAAAAATCAACACTTATGATAAAAGAAAAAACAGTCTCTGAAGCAATACACTATAGACGCTCCATAAGAATATTTGATAACAAAAAACCATTAGATACTTCTTTGGTGAAAAAAAGCATCGAGCAGGCAGCGCTTGCTCCAAACAGCAGCAATATGCAACTCTGGGAATTTTACCATATTACATCCAAAGAAACCATTCAGAAAATTGCACCATTGTGTTTTCATCAAAATGCTGCAAAAACAGCACAACAATTAGTAGTCTTTGTCGTACGGAAAGATCTTTGGAGAAAACGGAGGAAATCAAATTTAAAAATGATTGATACTATTTTTCCGCCAAAACCAAAATCTGAACAAAGTAGCAGAGAAAAAGTAAGTAGAAATTACTACGGGAAATTAATTCCTTTTGCTTACGCTGATTTTTATGGAATTTTCGGATTTTTAAAGTTTCTCATGATTTTATTGATCGGAATCTTTAAACCTATTTACAGAGAAGTTCGAAAAAGTGACATGAGAATTGTTGCTCACAAAACATGTGCTTTGGCAGCCCAAAATTTTATGTTAAGTATGGCCAGTGAAGGCTATGACACCTGCCCTATGGAAGGTTCTGACACGTGGCGTGTAAAGAGAATTTTAGGCTTACCAAAGGGTGCAGAGATCAATATGATTGTATCTTGCGGAATCAGAAAACCCGAAGGAGTCTATGGTGAGCGTTTTAGAGTTCCTTTTGAGGAGGTGTATAAGGAGGTTTAAAATTATCTCCAAACTATTACTCTCCTTTTGGGGTCAAAACCAATACATTCTCACTCTGTTCTATTTCAGATTGATTGAGCAGCATCTTGACAAATTTACCCTCTAAATACTTGTGAGTTTGGTCTTTATAATACTCACTAAACACATTCCCTGATTGTCCTGTTGGAAGAATTGCTAGGCTATTCTCAATATCAGAAAAATCAATAACTCTTCTTGTAGAAGGTCCAGCGGTTACTTTATAATACCCTGAACTGTCTAAGTTAAAAATTTGATTATTAATTACCTCATTGCCTCCAATCGTTTCAAAAGGCCCGACATTAAAAAATGAACGCAGTAAGCCCCCTGCTTTTCCGATAGCATGCTCGTGTTCTACAGAAATAACTCTATTCCAAGTCCAATCATCTATATTTTCACCCAATTGATTTTGCAAAAAAGCGATCGATCTTTTAAATGCTACACGGATGATCTCATTTCTTGTTTCTATCTTCCCTTCAGAGGAAATATCGTCCCACCATACAGAATTCTTCCTATTTACCTGACTAGATAGCACCTTATCTTGTAATTGTGAATTGATAAACAATTCAAAACTACCCCCTAATTCATCTTTGTATGTGGCGTTTAAAAATTCATACAAAAAGCGATTATAAATCGTAGGTCCTATCGATGTTTTCAAATAAGACCCATCCCAATTTTCTAAAATTGAAAACACTTTTCTCTCAGATACCATCAGTTCTGACTGCTCTATACTTTTTAATAGATTCTGAATAATTTGTGAAACTGTAGACGATTTTACATCATAGATCATTGTTGAAACATCTTCTTTGGTAAAATCATCTTTTTGCTCTAATAATGTTACAATTCTTTTTGCCCTATCTTGAGGATAATAATACCCTGGGTATAATTTACCTCGTACAGAATCTGGCTGATTATTTGCAGAATACACATAATTCCAGCTGGGATTTACAGCCTGAGGATTTTCCTCAAAAGGCAAATACTCAATAATTTCGTCATCCCCTGAAGCCCCATTTAAATAAGTTTTGGAAGACAAACTATCTCTGAGGCTGTATAGTCTTGCAGAGGAAAACCAGCCTATATTATTTTTAGCATCTCCATACATGATATTTAATCCTGGAGCATGAATTCTAGCTACATTTTTTTTAAAATCACCGATAGAATTTGCATGAGAAATTCCATAAGAGACTTCTAGCAATTCATTTGGCAACTGAGTATAGATCCAATTCATTGCAATAGGTCTTTTATCAATAACATGTGCAATTAAATCATTCATTATTGGTCCGTGTTTACTCACCTTCACTTTAAAGGTATGATCTTTTTCGTTTTTTATACGGATGGTTTTATCTAATATTTCATATTTCAAATACCCTTTTTCAGTTTTGTATTCAAGAGGATTCTCAGGATTTTCTTGCTCTATGTAAAAATTTAAATCATCATTTACCAACATAGTTAATCCATAGGCATAGTTTCTATTATGACCCAGTAAAGGAAATGGCATCAAAGCGATATTAAATCCATAAATTTCAAAATTTGGAGTTTTGATATGATTTTGATACCAAACTGAAGGTTGCGCAAATGCAATGTGAGGATCATTTGCAAAAATCACTTTTCCATTTTTAGTTTTTTCTGGTGCAATTACCCATGAGTTACTTCCAATCAAAGGGGAAACAGGTAAGTCATCCATAATAGAGGAAACTGTTCTGGAAATAGTCGCATTAATTTTTTCTGGAATACTATTTTTATTAATCGTTAAATTTTCATTTGTGGCACCTAATAATTCGTTCAAGTAGGAATCCCCCAACTTTTCTTTTATTTCTGTTAGTAAAGGATCTGTTTTATGAGCAACTGCAAAACTAAATGACATATAACCGAAAACATTGTAAATATCTTTAACGGTATACATTTCTTTTTTTACACCCAATATTGAAAATTCCAAAGGTGTTTCTCCTTCTTCAATGAATTGATTGACCCCCTCTAAATAGGCCTGCATTAAAATATAAGATTCAGCATTCTTATCCAAAGATGCAATTGTTTTATGAGCAGCTTCCTCAATTCCCAGTCCTGAAAAAAACTGATCTAAACTTACCAACTCTTTTCCAAGAATTTCAGAGAGCCTTCCAGGAGCAATTCTCCGCATTAATTCCATTTGCCATAACCTGTCTTGAGCATGAACATACCCTAAGGCAATGTAGGCGTCTTTTTGATTTTGAGCATTGATGTGCGGCACACCAATAGCATCAAAATAAATAGTTACTTCTTCAGAAAGATTTTTCAATTGCAACTCTCCAGAATAATTTGGCTGTTGTATTTTAGAATATATCCAACCGAGGGAAATCAGCAATAAAAATAAAATTAATAGTATTCTTAAAAAAGGTTTCAAAAACTTCATCAAAATTTATTTTGTCAAATATAACTGAATTAAAATTTATGTATTCTTACCAAGAAAATGAAACTTAGTTTGTATTTTTGAAGGATAAAATCTCATGTATGAAAAAAATTCAAATGGTTGACTTACAGGGTCAATACCAACAAATAAAAGAAACCGTAAATAGCTCTATTGAGGAGGTGTTGAATTCCTCAGCCTACATAAACGGACCGTTAGTTCATGAGTTTCAAGCAGATTTAGAAAAATACTTGGGAATAAAACACGTCATTCCTTGTGCCAATGGAACAGACGCATTGCAAATTGCAATGATGGGTTTAGGCTTAGAGCAAGGTGATGAAGTTATTACTGCAGATTTTACTTTTGCAGCTACTGTTGAAGTAATCGCATTATTAAAACTAACTCCTGTATTAGTAGATGTTGATATAGAAACTTACAATATTGATATTGATGCTTTGAAAAAAGCCATTACCCCAAAAACGAAAGCAATTGTACCTGTGCATTTATTTGGTCAAGTGGCAAACATGGATGCTGTCATGGAAATTGCTGCTGCACACAACCTTTTTGTAATTGAAGACAATGCGCAAGCAATTGGGGCTGATTACACCTATAAGAATGGAACAAAAAAGAAAGCAGGAACCATTGGAAATGTCGGAACCACTTCTTTTTTCCCTTCAAAAAATTTAGGTTGTTATGGTGATGGAGGCGCTATTTTTACAAATGATGATGACTTAGCACACCGTATTCGAGGGATTGTAAATCACGGAATGTATACTCGCTACTACCATGATGTAGTTGGTGTAAACTCTCGTCTAGATTCAATTCAAGCTGGGGTATTAAAAGCAAAATTACCCCATTTAGATACCTACTGCAATGCTCGAAGAATTGCAGCACAATTTTACAACAATGCTTTTTCAAGCAATCCCCATATCATAACACCCAAAACCAAATCAAATGCAACAAAAAATTGTGGAGAAATTTGCAGCACATGTGATTGCCATGTTTTTCATCAATATACCTTGCAGATCACAAATGGGAAAAGAGATGAATTACACAAACATTTATTAGAAAAAGGAATTCCGAATGCTATTTATTATCCTGTAGCCTTGCATTCTCAAAAAGCATATACAGATTCTCGATATAATGAAAGTGATTTTCCTGTAACCAATGAATTAATAAAAACGGTCATTTCTTTACCAATGCATACTGAGTTAGACCAAGAACAATTGACATATATAACAAAAACAATTTTAGATTTTGTAAATTAAAAGGGGCTTATGAAAAGAATATTGGTAACAGGAGGGCTTGGTTTCATAGGTTCTCATACGGTCGTAGAATTACAAAATGAAGGTTTTGAGGTTGTAATTATTGATGATTTATCAAATAGCACCATTGGTGTTTTAGATAAAATCACAGAAATCACTGGAATACAACCCGCTTTTCATCAAATTGATTTAAAAAATAAAAAGGAGGTGAAAAAATTCTTCGACACCACAACGGTTGACGGAATTATTCATTTCGCAGCCTTTAAAGCAGTTGGTGAAAGTATGCACAAACCTTTAGATTATTATGAAAATAATTTAGGATCTTTGGTGTACTTGCTTCAACAAATGAGAGATCATAAATTAGACAACTTTATTTTCTCATCTTCCTGTACTGTCTATGGACAAGCTGATGAATTACCAATCACAGAAAAAGCGCCTGTAAAAACTGCAGAATCTGTATACGGAAACACCAAACAAATTGGTGAAGAAATAATAAAAGACACCTGTAAAGCATACAATTTAAATAGTATTGCTCTCAGGTATTTCAATCCGATTGGAGCGCATCCCTCTGTAAAAATTGGCGAATTACCCATAGGAGTTCCTCAAAATTTGATTCCGTATGTAACTCAAACTGCTGCAGGGATTCGTAAAGAACTATCTGTTTTTGGTGATGACTATGACACTAAAGATGGAACCGCAGTTCGTGATTATATCCATGTCGTAGATTTAGCAAAAGCCCATATTGCTGCTTTGCAACGTTTAATCAAAAAGAACAATACTAAAAGCTTTGAGTTTTTTAATGTAGGAACCGGAAAAGGAAGTTCTGTTCTAGAAGTCATTAAAGCCTTTGAAAAAATAACTGGAAAACCATTAAACTATAAAATTGTTGGTCGACGAGAAGGGGATATCACTGCTGCTTTTGCAGATACTACAAATGCCAATAAAGAATTAAATTGGAAAACAGAAAAATCTTTAGAAGAAGCTTTAGAAGCTGCTTGGAAATGGCAACAACAGAATGAAATATAAAACACAAAAAATCCCACTACAATATAGCGGGATTTTTTTTGATCTGCTTTTTATTTTATTCAGATATCGAAGCTCCAGTTGCAGCAACACTTCTATCTATTTTTCGCATTAAACCTTGTAAAACTTTTCCAGGTCCAACCTCTATAAATTCTGTACCTCCGTCGGCAATCATTGCTTGTATCGATTGTGTCCATCTAACGGGTGCCGTTAATTGAATCATTAAATTTTTCTTAATCTCATCTGGATTTACAACCGCACTTGCTGTTACATTTTGATACACAGGACAGGTGGGGTTTCTAAATTCAGTTGCTTCAATTGCAGCCGCTAATTCTTCTCTTGCGGGCTCCATCATCGGTGAATGAAACGCACCTCCAACAGGCAATAACAGGGCTCTTCTTGCGCCTTTTTTTGTTAAAACTTCACAAGCTTTTTCAACTGCGGAAATCTCACCAGAAATCACCAATTGACCCGGACAATTATAATTTGCGGCCACTACAACTCCGGCTATTTCTTTACAAGTTTCCTCAACAATATGATCTTCCAATCCAAGAACTGCAGCCATTGTAGAGGGCTTACTTTCACATGCTTTTTGCATTGCCAAAGCTCTTTTAGAAACTAATTTTAATCCATCTTCAAAAGACAACACATCATTTGCAACCAACGCAGAAAGTTCTCCCAAAGAATGTCCAGCAACCATTTCTGGCTGAAAAGAGTCACCCAAAACTTTTGCTAAAATTACAGAATGTAAAAAAATTGCAGGTTGTGTAACTTTTGTTTCCTTCAACTGTTCTGCGGTGCCCTCAAACATAATATCTGTGATTGAGAACCCTAAAATATCATTTGCTCTCTCAAAATATTCTTGTGCCAACGGAGAATTTTCATACAAATCCAACCCCATTCCAGTAAATTGGGCGCCTTGACCCGGAAAAATATATGCTTTCATTTAATTATTATTTATCATTATTTTTTGGCAAAAATAAACATTTTTATGAGAAGCTAACCCCACTTTTTGTGATCACTTTGAAACTCATAGCAAAAGAATATTAACAAGGAGTTCAAACAAAGGAAAATCATTTGCAAACAGAGTATGTCATACATATTTTTTAGAAAAAAGTGATAGAATATTTACTAAATTTGGCACATGACACCAAAAGACAAACAATTCGCAAATTTAATCTATTTAATTCTAGCAGCATTATTTATTGCCTCTCTGGTAACCTCCAATGTAATCTTTCAGAAATTTTTTTCTTGGGAACCTTTTGGCTGGTATCGTTTCGAAATTTCTGTTGGTATTTTACCCTATCCTATTACATTTTTAATCACAGATATTTTATCAGAAATCTATGGAAAGAAAAAAGCAAACCAAGTAGTCATTGCAGGAATTTTTGCATCCCTTTTTTCAATGCTCATTATTCTAGTGGCAGATTTATCACCAACAATAAACAATTCTCCGGTGAATAGTGAAACCTTTCATCAAGTATTTGGCTTATCTCCACTTGCTGTATTCGCATCGATGGTTGCCTATCTGTTTGCCCAATTCATAGACATCAGAATCTTTCATTTTTGGAAACAACTCACCAAAGGAAAACACTTATGGTTACGTAATAATTTCTCTACTTTTGCCTCACAATTTATAGATACTTTTACCGTACTGTTTTTAATTTGCTCTTTCAAAATTTTACCTTGGAACATGTTCAGTAGCTTGCTTATGAGTGGTTTTCTTTTTAAAGTCATTATAGCTGCGCTAGACACCCCTATCCTATATGGTGTTATCTTTATTTTCAGAAAAAAATTCAACTTGAAAGTCGGTGAAGAAATGATAGACTAGTCCGTCAAAACGACATCATTCATTGGTTAAAATTTAACCGAAAAACACTACCTTTATTTTTCTATCATAAAAAAACAACAATAATGTCAAAAACATATTATGACCCTGCCGATTTGAGAAAATTTGGCAATATTACAGAATGGAATGAAGCGCTTGGAAATAAATTTTTTGACTACTACGGAAAAGTCTTTGAAGAAGGTGCTTTAACAGCTCGTGAAAAATCGTTAATTGCTTTGGCTGTTGCACATACAGAGCAATGCCCATATTGCATAGATGCCTACACAAAAGATGGCTTACAACGTGGAATCACTAAAGAAGAAATGATGGAAGCTGTACATGTTGGCGCTGCTATAAAAAGTGGTGCAACCCTAGTTCATGGGGTTCAAATGATGAACAAAGTAAATAAATTAGAAATGTAATCATGGCAACAAAATCTCTTTTAGCAAGAAATAATGACTTGGCAAATACAACTCGCCAACTAGAAATTCTTTCAAATGGAATTTTTGCCAGTGGAGAATTACCCACTTTTGTTTCAAAAATAAAGGAAACAAACCAGTTCCCGTTACGTCCAAAAAAATTAGAAATTCTACAAATAAACTTGGGGTATATGTGCAACCAAGTTTGCGCACATTGCCATGTAGATGCAGGTCCTGATCGAAAAGAAATTATGACACTAGAAACCATGAATCAGTGTTTAAAGGTCATTCAAAAAACAGGAGCACATACGTTAGACTTAACTGGTGGCGCACCCGAAATGAATCCTAATTTTAGGTGGTTTGTAGAGGAAGCGGCCAAAGTAGGGATTAAAGATTTTATTGTTCGTTCTAACTTAACAATTATCAGAGCCCACAAAAAATACCATGATTTACCAGAATTTTTCAAAAAATACCATATTCATGTAGTCTCTTCAATGCCGCATTGGACGCGAGGAAAAACAGACAAACAACGTGGAAATGGGGTTTTTGATCAATCTATCAAAGCATTGCAAATGTTAAATGAAGTTGGTTATGGAGTAAAAGGATCCGAATTAAAATTAGATTTGGTCTACAACCCCTCTGGAGCCTTTTTACCTGGAGACCAAATGGCCTTAGAAAATGATTTTAAGAAAGCGTTGAAAAATAATTTTGATATTGATTTTCACCATTTGTTTGCCATTACCAATTTACCAATTAGTCGGTTTTTAGATTATTTAATCGCTTCTGAAAATTACGAAGACTATATGATTTCTCTCGTAGAGGCCTACAATCCTGCAGCTGTAGCCAATGTGATGTGTACCAATACCCTTTCTGTAAGTTGGGAGGGCTGGTTATATGATTGCGACTTCAATCAAATGTTAAATTTAAAAGTTGCCAGTAGTATAAAACACATCTCAGAATATAATAAAGAACTAATTCAAGATAGAAATATCATTATCAATCAACATTGTTATGGGTGTACTGCTGGTGCAGGAAGTAGTTGCCAGGGGGTAGTTGCCTAACTTTAAAGAATCGAACGAAGTTAAAAAGACTTCTTAATTATTGTAAAGTATACAAAAATTGAATACTAAAAATGCCCTTATTATTTTTATTCGGAATCCTATACTCGGAAAAGTAAAAACACGTTTGGCAAAATCGGTGGGTGATGAAACCGCCTTGAATATCTACCGATTTTTATTGGATAAAACCAAAGAAGTCACTCAGCATCTACCCTGTGATAAAATAGTTTTTTACTCCGAAGAAATTATAAATAAAGATATTTGGGATACTCCTATCTATCAAAAAAAGCTTCAAGATGGTGCAGATTTGGGAGCAAAAATGAACCATGCATTTGAATCTTGTTTTAAAAATAATTATAAGAACGTTGTATTGATTGGAAGCGATGTATTCGATCTAAAAGAATCTCATCTTGAGGAAGCTTTTGAACAATTAGAAAAAAAAAATGTCGTTATGGGCCCAGCTTTAGACGGTGGTTATTATTTATTGGGGTTAAAAAAAGAGCATCCAGAAATCTTTATCAATAAAAACTGGGGAACCTCCACTGTACGAAAAAATACGATGAAACACTTAGAAAAAGAGAATGTACATCTGTTACCCATGTTGAATGATATCGATGTTATTGAAGATCTCAAACACCATCCTGCTCTTAGTAAATTTCTACCATTCTAAGAAGAAGGTATCATTTATAAATACGGAAACAAGTTCAGCAACAGTCCATTGAGCATTTATAAAAAAAAACCAACAACCCTATAAAAGAGCTGTTGATTTTTTTTAACCGACCACGCAGGGTAATTTATAAATATTTAAACATACGCTATCTAGGCCTGCCTGCCGATGGTAGGCCTGCCTGCCGAAGGTAGGCCTGCCTGCCGAAGGCAGGTAGATGTTTAAAAAGACCGAACGGGACGAACCAAATAAGTGTTGGACTTTTCCCCACCAGTTAGTAAACCATTCGAGAAATTATATCTCCACGCTTGTGTACCTTTCTCCGAAGAACTCCAGTAGTAGTCATTAATAAATACCCTACCGTCATTTGATTCTAATATGGGGTTTATAGTTACCCTTTCATCATACATTTTGTTCAACTCATGTATTGAAGGTAAATACCAATCATCGTAATTACCACCACGATAAGTTGTTGCCTGATAGGCTGCATAGTTTTGATTGCCTGGAAATTTAACAATAATCTTATCGGTATTAAATTTACCACGGTCCATATTCTCTAGTGTTCCCGTCACTTCCTGCGCTACACCATCAGGACTCCATTGTATTTCAGAATCTAAGTCTTCTAAAGCACAAATCAACCCACGTATTTGACCATAAACATGGTTGGGGTCATCACCGTTTAAAAGATAAAACACCACACCCCCTTGATAAAAATCACCTACTTTGGGGATCAATTCTACTGAATTTGAAGCTTCGCTAGGAAGACTGGTGTCAATGGCATTGGTAGCCGTAACGGTAAAGGTGTAAGATTCGCCAATGGCTAACGATGTAACTCTTATTTTATTATTTTGATTAAATTCTTCGGCAGAAAATTGTTGAGCGGAAATGGGGGTAACAGCTCCTAAAATTGGAGTAACTGTATAAGAAATAATATCTGAGCCTCCATTTTCTGATGGAGATGGAGGGGTAAAAGTAATCTCAACTTCTCCAGATACATTAGTAACAACAGAGGCTTGAACATTTGTTGGAGCACTTGGACAGGTAATTAGTTTCGTCAAAGCTTTCCATTCTTGACCATTATAAAACATAATTACTCCTTTACCTTCAAAATCGGTAACATACACCTGTAACCCTGTAGCAGGGCTTGAAATATCACGACGTTGCTGATTGGTCATTCTTGGCAACAAAAACCCTTTGCTAGTACTTTTTAATTCTAAAACAGCTGTCTCTTCTATTTCATCTGTACCAATACCTACTTGAGCACATAATGAAAATGAAATAACAAAACTTAGAGATACGAGTATTAATTGTAGCTTTTTCATCTTTTTTGTTTAAAGTTAGCAAATAAAATAAAACTAACAAAATTATTCATTGTTTTTCATTTAATTGAAATGAAACGTTTCTTTAAAAATAAGGGAGACAAAAGCAACTTCTTGTTTCTATTGTACGAATCTTCCTGTCTTGCTTCCCTTCAATAGCGTCCTAAAAAGACCAACAACTCTACAAAAGAACTGTTGGTTATTTGTTTTTTTAAACCAACCACTTGTGCGGTAATTTATGAATACTTAAATGGTAAACCTGCCTACCGGAAGATAGATTCTTAAAAAGCCCGAATGAGACGCACCTGGAGACTAAAATTCTTACTATAATGATTCGAGGAGCTATAAAAAATCGACCACGCTTTATATTTATCGTACTCAGAAGAACTCCAGTAGGAATTTCCAATTTCAGTAAACTCAGAGTTAGCCTCTAAGATTGATTTAGAATCATACATTTCGTTCAACTCATCTTTTGAGGGTAAAAACCAATCTGTGTAACCACCACCTCTGTATGCCCTTGCCAAGCCTGCTGCATAATCTGTTTGAATTTCGCCTTGTATGTCTATAATAATAGAAGTATTGTTTGCGCCTTTGTCTATTGCTGTGTCTGTTACTCCTGTAGTAAGATTAGAACCATTGTACCAAGGGACCGGACCTTGATCTTCTATAGCACAAATCAAACCTTGATCTTCATTTCCATCTCCATCTAAATCTGTTGGTATTGGAGCTATGTAAAACACCACACCTCCTTGATAAAAATCACCTACTGTGGCGGTGTTGTTATTGAATTTGAAGCTTCACTAGGAAGACTAGTGCCAATGGCATTGGTAGCCTTAACGGTAAAGGTGTAAGATTTGCCAATGGCTAAGCCTGTAACCTTTGTACTAGCATTTCCTGATGCGTATACCTCGGTACCTGATGCGTCTACCTCGGTAGGAGTACCGGTAACACCTCCTAAAATTGGAGTAACTTTGTAAGAAATAATATCCGAGCCTCCATTATCTGATGGGGGGGTAAAAGTAATCTCAACTTCTCCAGATGCATTAGTAACAACAGAGGCTTGTACCTCTGTTGGGGCATTTGGTCTCGAACCTAGTTGCGTGAATGCTTTCCATTTATCAGCCTCATAAAACATAATTGTTCCTTCACGAAAATCTGTGACAAAAACCTGTAATCCTTGAGCTGGGTCTTTAATAGCAAGACGCTCTGCATTGGTCATTCTTGGCAACAAAAAGCCTTGACTCTTACTTTCTAATTCTAAAATAGCTGAGTCATGTGTATCATGTTTACCAATACTAATCTGGGCAAACGATGAAACTGAAATAGCAAAACCTAGGGAAATTATTACTAACTTTTTCATTTTATTAACTAATGTACAAAATAAAATAAAGATTAAAAAAAAAATTAATTGAAATCAAATTTTCTTTAAAAATAGCAGAGACAAAAGCAACTTCTTGTTTCAATTATCAAATTGCTTCGGTTATACTTCCCTATTGATGACGGGGTGGTATTATTGCGTTCCTGCCAATTGATAGTCAAGAAAAAACCTTCCCCTGCAATTTATGATGTGATAACATAGTTTTTTACTCCAAAGAAATCACAAATTAAGGATATTTGAGATACTATTATCGATCAAAAAAAAGTATCCAAAAATCTTGATCAATAGGAACTGGGAAACATCCATTGTGAAAAAACACTATTAAAAACTTAGAAAAAGTTAATGTACATTTGTTACCAATGTTGAATGATATAAATGTGATTGAAGAGATCAAATATAGTCCTGCTTTTACTAAATTTTTAACATTCTAAAAGAAAAGTATCATAAACAGTAAACTTTTGCATACATGAAAAAACAACAACTATTAAAGGAAACGACTGATTTTTTAATCTCTAAGGGGTTTAAAAATCCCGCAATAGGGATTGTATTAGGAACTGGCTTAAGTCAATTAATCAATGAAATTGACATTGAACAAGAAATTGCATATTCAGACATTCCACATTTCCCAAAAGCAACTGTAGAATTTCACACTGGAAAATTAATTTTAGGAACACTTTCAGGAAAAAAAGTAATTGTTATGTCTGGTAGATTTCACCTATATGAAGGATACAATCAATGGGAAGTAACCTATGGAATTAGAACCATGCATCGATTAGGAATTTCTAACTTATTAATATCTAACGCAGCAGGAGCTATCAATCTTTCTTACCAAAAAGGTGATTTAATGCTTATTGAGGACCATCTAAATTTACAAGGAGGATCCCCTCTGGCATTTGCTGAAATAAATGAGTTTGGAGAACGTTTTGTAGATATGTTAGCGCCCTATTCTAAAACAATGAATGATTTGTTAAAAGCAATTGCCAAAAAGAATGATATTCGATTACAAGAAGGAACCTATGCAGGAGTTTACGGACCACAATTGGAAACTAGAGCAGAGTATAGAATGTTACAAATTTTAGAAGCTGATGCCGTAGGAATGAGTACTGTACCCGAAGTGATTGTAGCTAAGCATTTGAAGTTACCTTGTGCTGCAATTTCAGTCTTAACAGATGAATGCGATCCGAAAAATTTAGCTCCGGTAAATATTCATGAAATTATCGAAATTGCTGAGAAAACAGAACCAAAAATGCTCCTATTATTTAAAGAATTGATACAAAAATTATGAGTTATCTTGAAACAACACATGACATATACAAAGAAGCAGCATTGACTCCAGATGTGGGCTTATGCTGTACAACCAATCCCATTTGGGAGTTGCCAGGATTAAAAATCCCCAAAATTATGCAAGAAATGAATTATGGTTGTGGTTCTACTGTTCATGCACGTGATTTAACAAACAACCCCAAAATGTTGTATGTGGGTGTAGGCGGTGGCATGGAATTATTGCAATTTTCTTATTTTAATCGTCAAAAAGGAGGGGTAATTGGATTGGATGTTGTTGATGAAATGTTAGAAGCCTCTCGTACAAACTTTGCGAAAGCTGAACAAATGAACTCATGGTTTAAAAGTGAATTTGTAAACCTTCTAAAAGGCGATGCAATGAACCTGCCTATTGAAGATAATTCTATTGATGTAGCAGCTCAAAATTGTTTGTTCAATATTTTCAAATCTGACGACTTAAAAAAAGCCATTTCAGAGATGTATCGGGTGTTAAAACCTCATGGTAGATTGGTAATGAGTGATCCAACCTGTGAACAACCCATGAACGATGAATTACGAAATGACGAACGGTTACGTGCTTTATGTTTGAGTGGTAGCTTATCGATTGCAGATTACGTAAAATGCTTAACAAATGCAGGTTTTGGAACCATCGAAATTAGAGCTCGTAAACCCTACAGAATTCTAGACCCAAAGAATTATCCAACAGATGAACTCATCTATATAGAATCAATTGAGGTAGCTGCAATTAAAGACCCAATGCCAGAAGATGGACCCTGTATTTTTACAGGGAAAGCCGCTATTTATTACGGTAATGAAGATTATTTTGATGATGGAGCTGGACATATCTTATTAAAAAATCAACCTTTGGCTATTTGTGATAAAACAGCCAATCAGCTTCAACAAGCTGCCAACAATAATATTTTCATTAGTGAATCTACCTATCATTATGATGGTGGAGGCTGTTGTTAAAACCTATAAATCATCATTCAAATAAATTAAAAAATGTCACAAAAAAAACAACCAAACCTTATAAAATGGGGTTTAAAATATTCTTTAACTGCAGCTTTGGCTGGAATTCTTTGCTGTGTAGCACCTGCTGTCTTATTTATGTTTGGACTGATGGGAGGGGTCTATGCCATTTCTTTTGCAGATTTTTTCTATGAGGAAGATGGAAGTTCTGGGACCGGATCGTTTATTCTTAAAATAATAGCTTTTTGTATTGGGATTTATGGAATTTACTCCTTTCAAAAAAAACAAAATCAATGTTCAATCAGACCACAAAGGAAGCGTACTAATTTAATACTCCTAAGCTTAACAATTCTTATTTTAGGTATTGGTCTTTTTCTTACCCTAGAAAAATGGTCTTCCTGGTATTTTGACAAATACATTGTCCCAGAGCAGCAAAAGGAATTAAAAATAACTCCTTAACCCTAAAAAATAATTTTTATTCACTTTTATTTTCTTTAGGGATTATTAATTAAAAAAAAGAAAAAAACCCCTTAATTTTGTTGAATGAACGAACTTATCAAAGTTATTATTCCTGCGTATAATGAAGAAGATTCTATCGCAAAAGTTATAAGAGACATTCCAACCCTAGTAAATGAAATAATTGTGGTTAGTAATAAATCTACTGATAATACAGAAATAAATGCCCTCAAAGCTGGAGCAACTGTTCTAAAAGAATCTAGGAAAGGATATGGTTATGCTTGTTTAAAAGGCATGGAATATATTGCTAGCTTAGACCCAATTAAACAACCCTCTATTCTTGTGTTTTTAGACGGTGATTATTCTGATTACCCTGAACAATTAACAGAAATCATTCATCCTATTATTCATGAAAACATAGATTTTGTGATTGGTTCTCGAGTAAAAAGATTAAGAGAAACTGGCTCAATGACCCCTCAACAAGTATTTGGAAATTGGTTAGCTACCTTTTTAATGAACTTTTTATTTGGCGCTAGATATACAGACTTAGGACCCTTTAGAGCTATCAAGTATCATAAATTATTACAGCTTAAAATGCAGGACAAAACTTATGGGTGGACTGTAGAGATGCAGTTAAAAGTATTAAAACAAAAATTAAGCTACAAAGAAATCCCTGTAAAATATAAAAATAGAATTGGTATTTCAAAAGTTTCAGGTACCATAAAAGGAACTATATTTGCAGGAGTAAAAATATTGGGTTGGATTTTTAAATACAGTTTTAAATAGTGGTTCTAGAATATATCATCATCGTAATATACTCAATCGCATTATTGCTTATTTTCATGTATGCAATTGCGCAGTTAAACTTGCTCTTTAATTATTTAAAAGCAAGAAAGAAAAAAGATGACTCCATAAAGTTTGACTTCAGCAATCCTTCAGAAATCCCTTTTATAACTATACAGCTTCCTGTTTATAACGAATTATATGTTATGGAGCGTTTGTTAAAAAATATTTCTAAATTAGAATATCCAAGAGAAAAATTAGAAATTCAAGTACTGGATGATTCTACCGATGAGTCTCTAATCACTACCGCAGAACAAGTGAAATTAATTCAAGAAAAAGGAATTGATATTCAACACATCAGACGATCTAACAGACAAGGCTTTAAAGCGGGTGCATTAAAAGAAGGATTGAAAACTGCAAAAGGAGAATTCATTGTCATTTTTGATGCAGATTTTTTACCAAAATCTGATTGGCTATTTCAAACAATACCCTATTTTAAGAATCCTGAAATTGGGGTTGTCCAAACTAAGTGGGGGCATATTAACAGAAATTATTCAACACTAACAAAAATTCAAGCTTTTGCTTTGGATGCACATTTTACCCTAGAGCAAGTTGGAAGAAATAGCAAAGGTCATTTTATTAATTTTAACGGTACTGCAGGTGTTTGGAGAAAAGAATGCATTTATGATGCCGGAAATTGGGAAGGTGACACACTTACTGAAGATTTAGATTTAAGTTACAGAGCACAATTAAAAAATTGGAAATTTAAATACTTGTTAGATGTAGAAACACCTGCTGAACTCCCTGTTGTCATTAGTGCTGCCAGATCTCAACAATTTAGATGGAACAAAGGGGGAGCTGAGAATTTTCAAAAAATGATGAGACGAGTGATCAGTAATAAAAGAGTTCCTTTTAGAACGAAAATTCATAGTTTACTACATTTGCTTAATAGCTCTATGTTTACCTGTATTCTACTGGTGGCAGTTCTAAGTATCCCTATGTTGTACATTAAAAACGAATACGCTCATTTAAAAAATTACTTCTATATAATGAGTTTTTTCGTTATAAGTTCTTTGATATTTTTTATTTGTTATTGGCACATGTTTAAAAATATCTATGGTGGGGGATTTCTAAAATTCATCAGATATATTGGGGCATTTTTCACATTCTTTTCTATTGCAATGGGTTTTTCATTACATAATACAATAGCTGTTTTAGAAGGGCATTTTGGGAAAAAAAGTGAATTTGTAAGAACTCCAAAATTTAATATTAGTACGATTAAAGACAAATGGAAGAGAAACAAATACATTAAGAAAAAGCCTTCAATTCATGTTGTTTTGGAAGGATTACTAGCGCTTTACTTTATCTTTGGAATGTATAGTGCATTTATTGTAGGAAACCAAGGGGGAGACTTTGGTTTATTTCCATTCCATTTTATGCTTTTTGCAGGCTTTAGTTATGTATTTTTTAAATCAATTTTTTCCAAAGCCTAGTGTCTTTTTTTACAAAATATAAAGATGTGCTTCTCATACTGATTAGCGCTGTACTTTATTTTGTGTTTGCCTATTTCCTGGAAAGAACTGAATTTAAAACATTGCTTTTTTTGTGGTATTCTCTTTTTGGCTGTTTTTATCTCTTGATAAATAGCAAGACCATTAATACTTCAACTTTAATTGCATTGGTGCTTTTTTTTAGGATTCTCTTTCTCTTTGCAATTCCTAATTTATCACAGGATTTTTATAGGTTTATTTGGGATGGACGTATGATTTTAGAGGGAATCAATCCGTATTTATCATTCCCTAAAACATATATCAAACAAAGCATACAACCCATTCACGACGCATATCACCTCTACAGTGGCATGGGTGAATTGAACGGAAGTCATTACACAAATTACCCGCCCATAAATCAGCTATGTTTTTTCTTTGCTGCGTTGTTTGCTGGTAAAAGTATTTTTGGGAGCATCATTGTTTTAAAGGTCATCATTATTAGCGCTGATATGGGAATTTTATATTTTGGTACAAAACTTTTAAAAAGACTACACTTACCCATAAGAAATATCTTTTGGTATGCTCTAAATCCATTTATAATTATAGAAATGACGGGGAATTTACATTTTGAGCCCGTAATGATTTTTTTCTTAATATGGAGTTTGTATACCTTGTACAAGCAACAATGGATTTTGGCTGCAATTCTTCTTGCCTGCTCAATTTCAGTAAAACTGATTCCATTATTAATGCTACCCTTATTTTACCAATGGTTTGTGAGAAAAGATCAAAATTGGATTACAAGTTTTAAAAAATTAAGTCTTTTTTATACGATTGTTTTATCAACCACATTTCTTTTATTTTTACCTTTCTACACCCCGGAATTTCTAAAAAACTATAGCAGTTCTATAAGTTTATGGTTTCAAAATTTTGAATTTAACGGAAGCTTTTACTACATATTTAGAAAAATTGGATACTATTTTAGTGGTTATAATGAAATTGCTCTTATTGGAAAAATAACTCCTCTCCTAACATTTATATTTTTGATGATTATAACTTTTGTAAGAAAAAACAACACAATGATAGCATTCATTACTGTTTCATTATTTGGACTCTGTTTTTATTATTTCACAGCATCAACTGTGCATCCTTGGTATCTGGCAACTCCTTTATTTTTATCAATTTTCACAAAATATCGTTTCCCAATTATTTGGACTATCGTTGTTATTTTTAGCTATCAAGCATATGTAAATGTACCTTCAAAAGAAAACTTATGGTGGATAAGTGTAGAGTATTCTATACTGTATGGTTTTCTTCTTTTCGAACTTCGAAAAACATCCATTAAAATAAAGTTATAAATAATCAATTTTCGCACTTATATAAAGAGATTTTTGTATTTTAGGCATCTACTTTTGAATTAAATTATGAAAAGACTCACTATAAAAGACATTGCAAAGGAATTTAATGTTTCTATATCTACTGTTTCTAAAGCTCTAAACGATAGTTATGAAATTAGTGTGAGTACAAAAGAAAAGATTCAAAAATATGCAAAAAAAAATAACTACAAACCCAATTTTAATGCGTTAAGTTTAAAAAATAGACAAACAAAAACCATAGGGATTATCATTCCAAATATGCTAAACTATTTTTTTGCTCAAGTTTTTAACGGTATTGAAAAAGTAGCCAACAAAAGGGGGTATAAAATAATTTCATGTATTTCCAATGAATCTTTTAAAAAAGAAGTTGAAACCATCGAAATGTTATCAAACGGAAGTATAGATGGTTTTATTTTGTCTTTGGCAGAAGAAACGGTTTCTAAAAATAATTTCACTCATTTTAAGGAAGTACTAGATAACGGGACCCCAATTGTGATGTTCGATAGAGTTGCCGAGAATTTAAAATGCGATAAAGTTGTTACAGATAATTTTGATAGTGCTAGGAGGACAGTGGGGTATTTGGTTAAATCAGGACATCAAAATATTGCATTTATCTCTACTATAAATAACCTAGAAATTGGAAGAAGAAGACAATTAGGATATTTAAAAGGATTAGAAGACTACAATTTAAAAGTTGAAAAGAATCTCATCATAAATATCGATGATGACTATAAAAATTATGAAAAAATTTTAGAACCTATTTTTAAAAATAACACCATCGATAGTGTGATTGCAACCGACGAATCATCTGCAATTGCAGCAATGAAAGTTGCAATTAAAAAAGGACATAAAATTCCTGAAAATTTTTCTGTTATTTCTTTTTCTAATGGGATTTTAGCTAGGCACTCAAGTCCAAAAATGACAACGGTTAGTCAGCATGGAAAAATTATGGGAGAAAAAGCTGCTGAAATGCTTATCAATAGATTAGAGGATAAAACTGAAGAAAAAAAGAAACCTAAAACAATTGTTGTTAAAACCGATTTAGTAGAAAGAAATTCTACTAAAAAAATATTATAAATTTAAAATTGTTTATTGCCCTTCATGGATCTATCTAGAGTTAAGTTAGTTGTTTCTGATATGGACGGAACCCTACTGAATTCTAATGGAGAG
Source organism: Polaribacter sp. (assembly GCA_029248845.1). GTDB lineage: Bacteria > Bacteroidota > Bacteroidia > Flavobacteriales > Flavobacteriaceae > Polaribacter. The sequence goes on from JAQWIO010000124.1 coordinate 34,887, forward strand.
GTTAGTGATTTATTCTTCAAATTATTTAATCAATTAAAAAACAATAATATTCATTTTTGTGCTGCAAGCGGAAGACAATACAATAGCATTATTCATAAATTAGCCCCCATAAAAGAGGATATTTTTGTAATCGCTGAAAATGGAGGAATTGTCAAAAAACAAAATACATTATTAGCCTTAAACTCTCTGTCTGCAGAAAAAATAAAAAAAATAATTCCTATTTTAAGATCTATAGACAATGCGCACGTAGTTTTGTGTGGGAAAAATCAAGCCTTCGTAGAGTCTAAAAACAAAAAATTTATAGACTTATTCCATGAATACTATCACAGCTATAAAATAGTAGCTGATTTGATAAAAATAGCAGATTCTGAAGATTTTTTAAAAATTGCTATTTATCATTTTACTTCATCAGAAGATTTTATTTACCCAAACCTAAAAGATTTAGAAGATGAATTACTCATTAAAATTTCTGGTAAAAATTGGTTGGACATTTCTGATAAAAAAGCGAATAAAGGAAATGCATTAAAGAAAGTGCAAAGACTTTTAAGTATTACCAAAGAAGAAACACTTGTCTTTGGAGATTATCACAATGACATAGAAATGCTAAAAGAAGCCGATTTTAGCTTTGCAATGAAAAATGCCCACGAAGAC
>JAQWIO010000143.1 GCA_029248845.1 Polaribacter sp.
AGACAAGTGTATTCAATCGGTTATATCTGATATTCCATATTTTAGTGAAGAAATAAAAAAAATGTTAGGATACACTGTTGAGTCTAAAAAAATATTTAAAACTCTAACCTCAAATGAAATGAGAATTTTAAAAAAAATTGCTAATTATAAAACAAATAAGGAAATCGGACATTTATTATTTATCTCTTCTAGAACTGTAGAAAAACATAGAAGTAATATCATTAACAAACTTAATATTGATAGAAAAACCGGAGCTTTAACTACTTGGGTCCAAAAAAATAGACATCTTTTTCTTTAATCTATTGAATTTTGGGTATTAACACGTATAACTATATTATTATTATTTTGTTTCTTTGAGTAAGTGAAACTGTTTCTTAACAAAGAATTACAAAGTAACAGAAAGAATTACAAAGTAACAGACTGTTAAAAACATATTCGGGGGGATATATTAACACGGTTCAATTTTCATATTTATGAACAACTGTTACGAAAAAAAGTCTCATTCTAACGAATGAGACTTCTTTTGAAATCTCATAATATTAATTTCTTCATTTAAAATAGTTCCATTTTCTAAGTGATTATATAAGTCTTTTGCTATTTTTGGAGCAATCATAACACCTCTAGTTCCTAAACCATTTAAAACTGCTAATTGAGGGTGTTTTGGATGAATCCCAACCAAGGGTCTTCTTCCAGCAACTGTAGGTCTGATACCTGCCGATTGAAAAACAATTGTATAAGGCACATTAATTACTTTCTTTAATTTCTCCACCAATTCCTCTTTTCCTTCTTCAGTTGGTGTTGATGTTTTATCAGTCCAATTAAAAGTAGCACCAACTTTATAATGATGATTCCCTAGAGGGAGAACAAATAAAGTTGATTTTAATAAAAAATTGATCTCTAATTCTGGAGCAAATATGGTAATTAATTCACCTTTTGCTTCATTTAATGGTAAATAATTGAAAAATGGATTTTGTACAATTCCAAAGCCTTCACAAAAAACAATTCTATCAGCAATAATATCACTATAGTGTATTTTATCTTCTTTGAACTTGATTTGATCATGCTGAAAACTTTTAAAACGAATAGATTCTATTTTTTTAAGATAATTCCTATAAGTTTCTACCAGTTTTTTTGTATCAATTCTACCGGCTTCATTTACATTTCCATAACTAAAATCAGCCAATACACCTTTATAAGATTGAGTATCTAATTCGGAATTTAGATATTCTGATAATTGGGGTTTATCCATAGCAGAAAACCAATTATTTTGATCTTCTACAGACTTAAAAACTTTTTTAATGACAAATTTCTCATCAACTTTTATATTTAATTTTTCTTCTAAATTTTGATAAAATGGAAGTGCAATTTTTAATTGTTCTTTGGCATTCCAAACAGGAGTGTACCTTTTTAAAATAACAGGATTATAGACGCCACCTGCTACCAATGAAGAAGTTTGAGAATCGTCTTCAAAAACTAAAAATGTTTTTTTAGTTGCTATTAATTCTTCAACAAAAGCCAAGCCTGCTAATCCTAAACCAACAATGATATAATCAACTTTCATGATCCAAAAATAGTTTTTTTACAATAAAAAAACGCTCTAAAATTAGAACGCTTTTTTATTAATTTTTTATGAAATTGTTAATAATTCCACATATCCATTTCTTTATTTCTAATACCTTCTTTGATTTTATTTGCTTCTAATAATTGAAATAAGGAATTACCTCTTACATAATCTGAAATTGCTCTATTCCCATAAATATTCTCTTCTCTAACAATTACGGCACTAAACCTTCTAGCATTTAATAAATGGTCGAAAGAAATTGATTGTGTTGCGTTTTTGGGATTGAATACTTTGGCTTTATGTAAAACTTCTCTTGCAGATGGAAAAAAAATCCAAAATAACTCATATAATTCTTCTGAATTAAATCCTTCCATTCCTCTGGTTTCCACATCACCACTCATTGGCGCTAATGCTAATAATCTGTATTTTAATTCACCTTGGCGCTTATCAAAATACCACATTCCCTTAATCATATAACCATAAACATCAGTTGATTGTGTTCTGATAGTATCAGTAAAATCATTCTGTTTTCTAAGACTAATCAAACCAGATTCAACCTCCGTTTTAGTCATTTTTGATGTAAAAAAAGAATCTGAATATACTTCATCAATTCTTCCTTGTCTAATTCCTTTTATAAGAGTATCGAATAGGGATCTTCTATTTGAAGAAATATTTGTAGTATCAATTGGAAAGTAATAGGGTAAATTTATTTTTTGATTTAAATCTATAAATTCCCAAACGACCTTAGACCATAAAACATCTCTGTCATCAACATAACCATAAGGAATCGGACCATCATTATCTGCAAGGAATTGTTGTTGATTTTTTTTTCCTATTTGATTTACCGATTTTGAATTTAATAAATTTGATTGCCCGTTTATTAAGCCATTAATCATTAGGGCGAAAAATCCTATTAAACAATTTTTAAACATATCTTTTTTTTTAATTCTAGTTTATTAAGTCAATACTAACTGGTCTCACTTCTTTAATTCGAACCCCATCCGCTGTTGCCTCAATACCAAAAATAGTAATCATATCTCCTCTTTTGGCAGTGGATAATAGTTTTTTAGCTCGAGCATTTAATTTACTTCCATTTACAACGACAGTCAATTTCCTTGGTACTTTGATCTTAAAACTCTGAACTTTTATTGTTAGATCGAATTCAAAATCTGGTAAACCTGCTGTAATCGGTGCATTGGATAAGCCTGATTTAGGCATTTTAACTATACCATATTGTCCCCTAACAGAACCCATAGCAGCTGGAATGTCTTTAATTCTAAATTCTTTTTTTGAGGTAACCTTTTTTCCACTACTTAACTTCGCACTAACATAAATAGTTGCAATTTTTCCTGCTCCAGGTTTAATAATATATTTACCTCTACTTCCTTTTAAACTACCTCCAACTGCAGAAACATTTAAATTAGTATCACTTACTCCCGGTAAAGAGACAGAAATAGGGTTTTCTAAACCTCTATATACCACATTCATTTTATCTGCAGAAACAACAGCATTACTAGGCTCAGGAATTACAGAATAAGAACTTTCGAAATCTACATTAACAGGTTTTTCATCTTGAGTAAAAGTTATTTGTCCTTTAATATCATGACTCCCTACATTTCCTGCAGGCATATCAATAATAACTTGACCTGCTTGAATATTTTTATAATCTCTTCCATTTAAAATAACGTTATCTGGGATCATCGTTGCATCATAACGTCCTAAAACAATTTTACCTGTAACTTTTTCTCCTGCAAAGTAGGCATTCTTATCTAAAGCAACGATTCCTTTATAATTGTCTAGCGATAACGCTTCTTCTAATTTACCCCCTAATAAATCTGCCACAATATCAGCTTCTGTGTTTTTAATATCAGCTTGCATTTGTGTTAAATTAGTAATTGAAGCTACTAAAGGAAATCCTTTAAATCTATATTCTAACCATTTTATTGTTTTACCGTCTCTATTTGTATCGTCATTTGTGGAAAACCTTTTTGTAAGTATTGATAAAAATTTACTGTCCTTTCCTAGGACGGCCGACACATCTGTTCTATACCCATTAATTTTGTTTAAAAACTCTTCGCCTTCTGAAGTAAACTTATCTCCTTTGAAGAAATATTCATCAAAAGAAGCTGTTTTATCCATCGCTTCATAGTCTTGTTTATCTTCAATATCTAGAGTCATTTTATCTTTCAACTCCTCTAAATAGGTGTAAAATTCTAAGGAATACGATTTGATCTGGATAGCTTGGTTGTTTAACTTATCAAATTTTGCAGCCTGTTCTCTTGCTTTTGTAGCTAAATTGGCATAAGCTTCATTATTTTTCAATGTCGTTGAAATATTATTTTCAGTCAACTTTTCATTCATAAAACCAAATGCTGATAAAACTTCTTTACTCATGTTCATTGCTAGCATTGCAATAAACACTAAGTACATTAGATTTATCATTTTTTGTCTTGCGGACATTTTTCCTCCTGCCATTCTAATTAGTTTTTTAAGTTAGTATTTGGTATTTAGGTTTAACTAATTATTATTATTTTGACATTGCAGAAAGCATACCTCCATAAACTTCATTTAAAGAGGATAAATTTTGTGCTAAAGACTCCATTTGCTCTTTTAATTTTTCTGTATTCTCTGCAACTGATTCATTTAAAACAAATTGATTGTTTGCATTTTCAACCTGAACTTTATA
>JAQWIO010000003.1 GCA_029248845.1 Polaribacter sp.
TTGAATACTATTCTGCTTCTATACTTTTATAAGCAGTGATAATTTTCTTTACCAATCGGTGTCTTACCACATCTTTATCATCTAGATAAACATGTGCAATTCCATCAATATCTTTTAAAGCTAACAAAGACTCTTTGAGACCTGAAACTTGTTTTCTTGGCAAATCAATTTGACCGGGATCTCCAGTAATAATAAATTTTGCACTTTTCCCCATTCTTGTTAAAAACATCTTCATTTGATTGTGGGTTGTGTTTTGAGCTTCATCTAAAATTACAAAAGCATTGTCTAGTGTTCTACCTCTCATAAAAGCAAGAGGTGCTATTTGAATGACTCCCTTTTCTAAATGTGATTGTAATCTTTCATGCGGAATCATATCTCTCAAAGCGTCATATAAGGGTTGCATATAAGGATCTAACTTTTCTTTTAAATCTCCTGGAAGAAATCCTAAATTCTCTCCAGATTCTACTGCTGGTCTGGTTAATATTATTCTTCGTACTTCTTTTTCTTTCAATGCTTTTACTGCTAGAGCAACAGCCGTGTAGGTTTTTCCGGTTCCTGCTGGGCCTACAGCAAAAAGCATATCATTCTTGCCCATTAAAGTTACCATTTTTCGTTGGTTTTCTGTTTGAGGTTTAATCAATCTACCACTTACTCCATGAACCAATACCTCTTTTGCCCTCTTAGTTGAAATTGTTTTTTCTTCTTGACCGTTGGACGTTAAAATTCGTTCTACACTGTTTTCATCTAATTTATTATATCTATTATAATATTTTATTAGCCGATCTATTCGTATTTCAAATTCATCTAAAATTTCTGATTTTCCATAAATTTTAAGTTTCGATCCACGAGCAACAATTTTGATTTTTGGAAAATATTTTTTTAATTGCTCAATAGTACTATTATTTGCTCCAAAAAAATCTTTAGGATTGATTTCTGTAAGCTCTATAATGCGTTCGTTCAAATGTTTCTATTTATTAATTAATTCCTATTTATATTTCAACTAAAAATAGCGAATAAATTTTCTAAAATGATTAGATTTGCGTTAAATAGTTAAGAACTTTTACACATTTAATTAACAGAAAAAATCAATGTCTCTAATTACATTAACAACCGATTTTGGCACAAAAGATCACTTTGTTGGAGCTGTTAAAGGAGCTATTTTATCTGAACTCTCTGATGTAAAAATAGTAGATATTACTCATGAAATAGCTCCGTTTAACATTACTGAAACGGCCTATATTTTAACCAATTCTTATAAAAGCTTTCCTGATAAAACAATCCATATTGTTGGTGTAGACTCAGAGTTAAGTGCCAGCAATAAGCATATTGCTTTAGAATTAGACAATCATTATTTTGTATGCCCCGATAACGGAATTATCTCAATGATTGCCTCTGAAATTAAGCCTACAAAGATTGTTGAAATCAACATTCATGATAGAATAGAAAGTAGTTTTCCGGTTTTAGATGTTTTTGTTCAGGTAGCATGTTTCATTGCAAGAGGAGGAAACTTAACTGTCATTGGCAAGGAAATTAAAACATTTAAAAAAATGATTGAGATTCAGCCAAAAGTAAATCAAGCTCAAAACCAAATTACTGGAGGGGTTATTTATATTGATAATTATGGAAACGTAATTAGCAATATTAGTCAGAAAATGTTTCAAGAAGTTGGAAAAGGGCGTCGATTTAAAGCGACTGCAAGACGTTATTCTTTCAACAAAATTTTTACAAAATATAATGAAATTGCTGTTGAAAGTGATCATGATAATATGCAATATGATGGAAGTAAATTAGCTATTTTTAATGCAGCTGGCTTTTTAGAAATTGCAATTTACAGAAGTAATTTAGATACTGTTGGTGGCGCATCTACCCTATTAGGTTTAAAATATAGAGATCCTATTACTATTGATTTTATGAACGATTCTCAACCAGAATTTACTCCATTAACTCAATAAAGATGTTTGTTAGAATTGTAAAAATGAGTTTTCACACAAAACATATTGAAGCTTTTTTAGCAATGTTTGAAGAAAAAAAAACAGTAATAAGAGCTTTTGAAGGATGTCTGTTGTTAGAATTATATCAAGATAAAACAAACCCAGAAATATTTTTCACCTATTCGTATTGGCAAGATGAAAAAAAATTAGAAAATTATAGAAATTCTAAATTATTTAAGGGTGTTTGGGATCAAACTAAAACCTATTTTAATGATAAACCTTTGGCTTAGAGTTTAGATAAAAGAGCAAGTCTCTGAAAGTAGAAAAATATAAATTTTGGTTTTACCCATTTTACACATAAAAACTATCGTAGCTTATACGCACAAAAATAATAGTGCTTCAATTTCGTTGTTTAAGAAACACAATTTTATTTTTCAACCAGAGGGAAAGGATTGCCTTTTTAAAGATAATAAAAATTATACAGAGTAGTTAAATATCTAAATGATGTTTAATCCTATAAATATGAAAATATGTTTCCAATTTTAAAGAGAGAATTTAACTCCTTTTTTGCAGGTCCAATAGCCTATTTAGTTATTGGAGTTTTTTTACTGATGAATGGTTTGTATTTGTGGGTATTTAAAGATGATTTTAATATATTAAATGCTGGTTTTTCTGATTTAAGTCCGTTTTTCTATATGGCACCATGGTTATTTTTATTCTTGATTCCTGCAATTACCATGAAAAGTTTTGCAAATGAATTTAGTAGTGGAACCATAGAGATCTTAAAAACGAATCCCATTTCAGATTGGCAAATTATACTCGGTAAATTTACTGCCTCACTCTTTCTTGTAGTAGTTGCATTGGTTCCTACTTTGACCTATGTATATAGCGTTAATGAATTAGGAAGCCCTGTTGGAAATCTCGATTTTGGAAGTACAATTGGCTCTTATATTGGTCTATTGTTTTTAGCGGCAACCTATACTGCAATTGGTTTATTTACATCTACACTTTCTAAAAATCAGATTGTGGCATTTATTTCAGGAGTTTTTATAACTTTTTTTCTATTTTATGGTTTTGATGCTATTTCAAACTCTCTAGGAAATGATTTATCAATAAAAAAAATGGGAATAAATGAACATTTTAAGAGTATTTCTCGCGGAGTGATTGACACCCGAGATATTCTCTACTTTTTAAGCGTAACCATCTTTTTTTTATACATCACAAAAACACGCTTATAAAATGAATAAAAAAATAAAAAATATCGCGTTTTTAGCCCTTGGCTTTCTCATTTTAAATTTTATAAACCAATCATTTTACAAACGTTTCGATGTAACTGCAGACAATCGTTATACACTCTCTAAAACAACTAAAAATATTGTTTCTAAAATTGATAAAAATCTCTCTATAACAATTTATTTAGAAGGTGATTTCCCCTCAGAATTTAAAAGATTACAGGCAGAAACACGTCAATATTTAGAGGAATTATCCGCAGAAAATTCGAAGATTAAAATTCAGTTTCAAAACCCTGATAATCAACGTAAAAAATTAATTAAAAAAGGAATGATCCCGAGTAAATTAACTGTTGAGGAAGACGGAAAACTCTCTGAAGCAATTATTTTTCCTTGGGCAGAAATTTCTTACAAAAAAAAATCTCAAATTGTCTCTCTTCTACCTACTGCGATCGTTGCATCACAAGAGGAACAATTACAAAAAGCTGTTGAAAATTTAGAATATAGTTTTTCAAATGCACTGAACACTATCCTCCAGGAAAAACGAAAAAAAGTTGGAGTAATCACTGGAAATGGCGAATTGCAAGACATGTATCAATATAGTTTTTTAAGTGAAGTTGCTAAGAAATACAGATTGGCAAAATTTACCTTAGATTCTGTAGCTTCAAACCCACAGCAAACTCTTAAAGATTTAACCTCTTTAGATTTAGCAATTATTTCGAAACCTACTCAAAAGTTTACGGAACAAGAAAAGTTTACTATCGATCAGTTTATTGCCAATGACGGAAAAACGTTGTGGATGATAGACAATGTGCATGCAGATCTAGATAGTTTATTTACGAATGGTAAAATGTTAGCATATCCTAGAGATTTGAATCTTACAGATTTACTATTTGCTTATGGTATTCGAATAAATACTACTTTAATTAAAGATTTATTTGCTGCTAAAATTTCGTTAGCAACAGGTAAAATTGGCAATCAAACACAATTTCAAAATTTAGAATGGTTTTTTCATCCTTTAGTAAGTGGAAACCCAAATCATGCCATCACAAAAAATATTGCTCCTATTCGTTTACAATTTGCAAACCCAATAGATACCTTGAAAAATAATATTAAAAAAACACCTTTATTAAGGAGTTCTTTATTAACACAAAAAATAGGTACTCCTGGTTTTATTGAGCTTCAATCTATTGCTGATGAAATTGTAGAAACTGATTATAATAACGGCAATCAGCTATTTGCTGTTTTACTGGAAGGTGCTTTTAATTCGGCATATAAAAACCGTATACAACCTTTTAAAACTCCTCTCTACAAAGAAAATTCAAACAATAATAAAATGGTGGTGATTTCTGATGGTGATATTGGAAAAAATCAAATTTTAAAAGATGGTACTTCAAAAATTCAACCTTTAGACTTAAACAGAGATAAATGGACCCATCAACAATTTGGAAATAAAGATTTTCTTTTAAATGTAGTTGATTACTTATTAGACGATGTTGGCTTAATAGAGTTAAGAAATAAAAC
>JAQWIO010000006.1 GCA_029248845.1 Polaribacter sp.
GTAGAAATAATAATTGGAAAAGCAATTTCACTAATTCCTTTTTTAGCAGCATCAACTCTATTCATTCCTTCTTCGTCCATTAAACGATATACGTTTTCTACAACTACAATTCCGTTATCTACCAGCATTCCGAGCCCCATAATTAAACCAAAAAGAATCATGGTGTTCATAGTGTAACCTAAAAGGTTTAATATCATTAATGACATAAACATAGACATTGGTATAGCAAATCCAACAAAAACTGCATTTTTAAAACCTAGGAAAAACATTAAAACGACAACGACTAAAATAACTCCAAAAATGATATTATTTACCAAGTCGTCAACTTGACCAATTGTTTTTGGCGATTGGTCGTTGGTGATGCTAACGTTTAAATCTTTTGGAAAATGATTTTTGACGGCATCATTTACAATAATTTGTATTTTTTCTGCAGCATCAACCATATTTTTACCAGCACGTTTTTTAACATCTAACATCACAACTGCCGCTCCTTTTTCTCTTGCATAGGTGGTTTTGTCTTTGTCTTTAAAAGATACTTTAGCAACATCTTTTAAGTAAATAGGGTTGTTAAATTCAGATTTAATTACAAAATCTTCCAAAGCTGATGGTTTGTCAATTTCACCTATAATTCTAATTGTTCTTCTTTGTCCGCTTGTTATAAAATTACCAGCGGACATTGTTATGTTTCCATTACTAATAGAAGTTGTAATATCATTAAAGCTAACTTTTGCAGCCATCATTTTGTAAATATCTACTGCAACTTCAACTTCTTTATCTTGAGCTCCTCTTATATCAGCTTTTTTAATTTCTGGTAAATCTTCAATTTCATCTTGTAAATATTCACCAAACTCTTTTAGTTTATATACGGGGTAATCTCCAGAAATATTAATATTTAAAATGGGCATTTCTTCAGACATACTCAAGTTAAACACATTTGGTTCAACTTTAGCACCATTAAATGTTGGCCAATCCTCACTTGATGTTTCGGTATCTATTTCGTCTTTAATTTTTTGTTTTGCTTGTTCTACAGAAATGTTTTCATCAAACTCAACAATTACTATAGAATAATCTTCTTGAGAGGTAGAGCTTACTTCTACAACATTACTTACTGTTTTTACCCTCTCTTCTATAGGATCTGTAATTAATTTTTCTATATCTTCTGCGGTATTTCCAGGGTATACTGTACTTATGTATATTTTTGTTTCTTTTACTTCTGGGAAATTTTCTCTAGCCATACTAAAATAAGCAGAGATTCCATAGAAAAAAAAGACACCCATTATTGCATAAATGGTTGTTTTATTATTAATAGCCCAAGAAGATAATTTGAATTCTTTATCTACTTTCTTTTTTTGTTTTGTCATCATTAATGGGTTTATTTATTAATAATTTTTACTGCCTGACCATTATTCACACTTCTAGCACCCTCTTCAATAATTTCGGTTCCAATTGGTAAATTTTCTAAAACTTCGATCAAATCACCTTGTGTTTTCCCCGTTTTTATTACAACCCTCTCTGCAACTGCTTCTTTGTTTTCTTTTTTGTTTTTAATGACGTATATGTATTGCTCTCCATTAGAGTTTTCAGAAATAATACTTTGTGGAATTAAAATAGCATTGTTCTCTGTGTAGTCATTGATTTGAAGCTTTGCAGTTAAATTTGGTTTTATGTTTCCGCTTTTATTTTCAACAGAAACTTCAATTTTAAAAGATCTATTATTTGGGTTTATAAAATTCCCAACCTGTCTAATAGAGCTATTTATGGTACTACCAAGCACAGGAAATTCTACTGTAACAAGTTTGTTTTGTGTAATACTTGTGATATATCTTTCCGGCACTTCTGCCTCTATGTACATATTGTTTAGGTTCATAATTCTGAAAACTTCAGAGCCTTGTCCGGGTGCTATAACTGTTCCTGCTTCTTTTAAAACATTATCTATAACTCCAGAAAAAGGAGCTCTTATTGATGCCTTTGATTGTTGACTTTTAAGCTGTTTTAAAGAATTTTTCTGAGATTCATAATTCGCTTTTGTTTGTAAAAATTGAATTTCCGATCCTATCTTTTGTTTCCACAAACGGCTTTGACGCTCATAAGTTGTTTTAGCCAATTGTGTTGTTGCTGCTAGCTGAGCAACTTGATTATTCAATCCACCATCATCAATAGTCGCTAATAATTCTCCTTTAGAGACCCGCTGTCCTTCTTTAACATATACTTTTTCTAAAATCCCTGGAATTTCTGGATAAATCAAAATATTTTGTTTTGTTTTAACATTTCCTTGAACTTCTATGTAATGTTTAAAAATTTCTTCTCTGGCTGTAATTGTGGTGATTAGTGGAAGTTTTTTAAGCGTATCTTTTTTAGAAATGGCCTTATTTATTTTTTCTAAATTTTTATTTATTTTTTCTAAATTAGTTGATATTTCTTTTTTCTTAGCAGTTAGTTCTTTTAAACTTCCTTTAGATACTAAGTCTTCTATTGATGTTGCTTTTTTCTCTCCACAAGAGCTTAAAATAAGTGTAATTACGAAGATTGAATATATTTTTTTCATAGTTATTTAATTGGTAGGTTTAATGCGTTTTCTAATGAGACTTTTTTAGCAATTACATCAAGCATAGACTGGATGTAATTTTGTTGTTGTGCGTATAATTGATTTTGTGCTTGTAATAAATCGAAACTGGATGAAATACCCTCAAAGAACTTGATACGTTGTTTTTTCTCAATTCTTTCTGCTAAACTAACATTTCTCTTAGCAGTAATATAGCTCTCTATACTTAATTGATATTCGCTTTTTGCTTTTTCTGCCAATAAACTCAAGCGTTGTTTTGTTTCTTCTAATTTAATATCTGCAGTTTCTAGAGCTATTCTTGCTTGAGCTGTTTTAGAAGTTCCACCCAAACTACTAAAAATAGGAATGTTTAAACGAACCCCAAATTGAGATGATGCAAACCATTTTTGATTATTATCGAAGAAAGAAAAAGTATCTGAGAACCCAGAATATCCATAATTTACAAATGCTGATAAGCTTGGCAGCGCTTTGCTTTGTTCTAGCCTCATTAATAATCGTTTAGATTCTCTGTCATTTTCAGAAATTTTAAAATCGATATGATTTGAAAAGTTAAAAGAGGCTGAAATCAGTTCTAAATTGATATTACTTTCTGCTAGAGAGTCGAGAGAATCTGTTAATATTAATGAAGTCTCTATTGGACTTCCCATCGAAAGATTTAGCATTTTGTATGAAATACCTTTCATCCTTATGACACCATTCAACTGATTTTTTAAGTTTCCTAAAGTAATTTCTAATTGTTCGATATCTTCTTCTTCATTGAATCCATTCTCGTATATTTTTTTAGCATCGCTTAAATTTTTTTCAAGAATTTTTATATTACCTTTTAAAATATTGATGCTGTTTTCAGTGATCAAAACATTTCCGTATGCATTAATAACAGCTTCTCTAGTCTGTAACTCTGTTTTTTTGTTAGCCTGCTTAGAGATTTTTAAATAGGTTTTTGAAGCTTGTAAGCCAACTAAGTAGGAACCGTCAAATAGTAATTGCTGAACTGTTAGAAATGCATTAACACCTTGTTTTTTCCCGAAAACGAATACTTCATCAGTTCCATCTCCGTTGAAATCTGCTAAATTTACTTGTTGCTTTATCCAGTTTTGATACTCTACTTTACCACCAATTTGAGGCAAACCAATTGTAGTAGTCTCCCAGACTTTTTTATGTGCAGATTTAATATTGTTCTTAGAAGCTTTGGTATTATAGCTATTTTCAATGGCAAAGTCAACGGCCTCCTTAAGAGATAGGTTTAATGTTTTCTCTTGTGCGTTTGTTAATAGGAAAAAACAGGCACTCATAGCGACCATGATTATTTTTTTCATATTCTTTTTCTATTTCAGTTTTAATTGTTTTTCTAATTGTTGTTTTCCTTTTTCAGAACAAATTCCTCTCAAATGATACTCTAAATAATAATTCATTAGTGTCTTCATCGAATAATCATTGAGAGGGAATAAATCTTTATCCTTAATACTAACCATTCCATTAAAATAAATTCTAGAAATAAATTGTAAGTCAATATTAGTTCTATATAGTCCAATTTTAATCCCTTTTTTTAAGTTTCTTACCACAAAACTTTGCATTACATCAAACTTTTTTTGCTTTAAAGAGGAATAAATTTTTGGGTAGTATTTTTGAAGTTGGTATTGAGGAGAAGACTTTTCATCTTTAAGATTCTCCATAACAAGTTTATTTATTGAAAAAAGTTCATCAATCGGATTCATCTCTAACTCACAAATATGATCAATCCCAAGACAAATAGTATCAAACATGTAATGAGTAACAGCATCTACAAGTTCGGTTTTGTTTTTGAAATATTTGTATATTGTCTTTTTAGAAAGACCGATACTTGTTGCTATTTCATCCATTGTAACACTCTTAAAACCTAAATTTAAAAAGAGTTCTTTTGATTTTTCTAAAATTTTATTTCTCATAATTTAATTACAAATGTACTTAAGGAAACTTTAGAAACAAATAAAGTTTCCAAAGTTTTAGTAATTTTTTAACATTTGTATTGAAAAGTAAAATTTCTTTAGGTTATTTTTACAAAAAATTACAAATTGGACATAACAAATTATCAAAAAGATTTTATAAATTATTTAGAATCTAAAAAGTGGATTAAAGAGCCGAAAAACCTTTACGAACCCATAGAATACATTATTAAATTAGGGGGGAAGCGAATGCGACCTGTTTTAACTTTGATGGCTGCAGATATTTTTTCGGGAACCTATCAGAAAGCAATGCCTGCTGCTCTTGCTGTTGAGGTTTTTCATAATTTTACTTTAGTTCACGACGATATTATGGATGATGCCCCTTTAAGAAGGGGGCAAGATACCGTGCACGAAAAATGGAATACCAATACTGGTATTCTTTCTGGTGATGCAATGTTAATTTTGGCCTATCAATATTTTGAAAACTACGAGCCGATTGTTTTTAGAAAATTAGCAAAATTATTTAGTAAAACTGCTTTAGAGGTTTGCGATGGTCAACAGTTAGATGTAGATTTTGAAACTAGAAGTGATGTAACTATTGATGAATACCTTAATATGATTCGTTTAAAAACTTCAGTTTTAGTTGCTGCAGCTCTAAAAATGGGAGCATTAGTCGCAAATACTGATGAAGAAAACGCAAATTTAATTTATGATTTTGGATTAAATCTAGGATTGGCTTTTCAATTACAAGACGATTATTTAGATGCTTTTGGGAACCCTGAAACTTTTGGGAAACAAGTTGGAGGTGACATCATAGAAAATAAAAAGACATTCTTATATTTAAAATCATTAGAAGTTGCAAATCAAGAAGATCAAAATAAATTACACTTTTATTACAATCAAAAATTAGATGATAATTCAATTAAAATAACTGAGGTTACAAAAATTTTTAAGTCAAATGAAATTCCTCTTATAATTAAAGAGGAAATTAAAAATTATACAGAAAAAGCATTTCAAACTTTATCTTCTTTAAATGTTTCAGAAAAAAATAAGCAAAGGCTAAAAGAATTTGGACTTTGGTTGATGAATAGATCTGAATAAATATTTTCTTGTAAATTTATATATTTAACTCAAAAAAAACATTATATTTGTATACGTTAACGGTCCCATAGCTCAGTTGGTTAGAGCATCTGACTCATAATCAGAGGGTCCTTGGTTCGAGCCCAAGTGGGACCACACTTTTGTTAAATTATTTCAATCTGGGGGGATGAAAATGAAAAAAAAGAATTTTTTTTTATTATTACTTTGTATAATGCTAATGTGTTATACACATGGTCAGCAAGGTGATGAAAATGAACCAGGACCACCACCACCACCACCACCATCTTTGTCTATTGATGGCGGTCTCTTTTTCTTAATTGCTTCAGCAACTATATATGGATTGAAAAAAACTAGGAACTAGTTAATTTTGAAACATATTTACCAATTACATCAAATTCTAGGTTTACGATGTCTCCTTGTGTAAGATATTTGAAGTTCGTATTTTCTATAGTGTAAGGAATAATTGCTACACTAAATTCATTTTCTTTCGAGTTTATCACAGTTAAACTAACTCCATTTACAGTAATAGATCCTTTTTCTATTGTAATATTTTTACTCAAAGAATCATAGTTAAAAGTAAAAATTGTACTTCCGTTTTCTTTTTTAATGCCAACGCATATTGCTGTCTGATCTACATGTCCTTGAACAATATGTCCGTCTAGTCTGTCTCCTAACTTCATGCCTCTTTCTAAGTTTATAGAATTAGATTTAGCTAAATTACCAATATTCGTTTTGCGTAATGTTTCTTTAATTGCTGTAACTGTATATTCATCATTTTTGATGTTTACAACAGTTAAACAGACCCCATTATGAGCAACACTTTGATCAACTTTTAATTCATTGGTAAAGCTACTTTTTATTGTTAAATGAATATTATCTTGTTCTTTAACAATGTTTTTAATTGTGCCAAGTGTTTCTATAATTCCGGTAAACATATCTGTAAATTTTAGTTACTTTTGTAATAACCAAAAATAAGAATAATACAATAGTAACGATGAATAAATCTGATAAAATTATAGTTGGTATTTCAATAGGAGATCTAAATGGAATCGGTGTAGAGGTCATTTTAAAAACTTTTCAAGATAATAGAATGCTAGATTTTTGTACTCCGCTTATTTTTGGGAGCACAAAAGTTATTTCTTACCATAAGAAAGCATTAAATATAGAGACTCCTATTCATGGAATTACGTCATTAAATCAAATAAATCACAGTAAAATTAATGTCTTAAATATTTGGAAAGAAGATGTCTCTATTAATTTAGGAAAAGCCTCTACAGAATCTGGCGAATATGCTACAAAATCTCTTGAAAAAGCTGTTTCTTCTTTAAAAGATAAAAAGATAGATGTCTTATTAACAGCCCCTATCAATAAAGAAACAATTCATTCAGATAGTTTTAACTTCCCCGGACACACTGAGTATTTAGAGGATATACTGGAGGGTAAAAGTTTGATGATTTTAATGACTGACAACCTAAAAATAGGACTTATTACAGGGCATATTCCAATTTCAAAAGTAGCAGAGACAATTACACCTTCCTTAATTACACAGAAAGTAGAAACAATGTATAACTCACTTGTTGAAGACTTTGGAATTAATAAGCCAAAAATTGCCGTTTTATCATTAAATCCTCACAGTGGAGATAAAGGTGTTATTGGTACAGAAGATGATGAAATTATAAAGCCTACTATCGATCAAATTGCAGATTCTGGTAAATTGGTTTTTGGCCCTTATGCTGCCGATGGGTTTTTTGGTTCAGAGGCATATAAACAGTTTGATGGTGTTTTGGCAACTTATCATGATCAAGGACTGGCACCTTTTAAAGCTTTGTCATTTGGAAATGGAGTAAATTACACAGCGGGTTTGAGTGAGGTAAGAACATCTCCAGATCATGGTACTGGATTTGATATCGCAGGCAAAAATATAGCAAACCCTTCTTCTTTTACTGAGGCACTGTTTACCGCAATTCAGGTTTTTAAAACAAGAAAAGAATATAAAGAGCTGTCAAAAAACCCTCTTTTAGTAAAGTAAAAAACTTTTATTTTAATAAGATTGTAGAATAATATTTTTTTATATATTTGCAGGCTCAATCAATGTTTGATAATGAAAGACTTAAAAAGATTCAACATACAATTTGTAGGATTAAAAGAAGGAACTCATTTATTTGAATATAAAATTGATAATACGTTCTTTGAAGCTTTTAATTTTGATGAATTTCAAAGTTCATCAATAAAAATAGCATTAGATTTTGTAAAGAAAAGTACATTGTTTGATCTAACATTTACAGCCAAAGGTTCAGTAGAAATTCCATGTGATCTAACAAGTGAGTTGTATCATCAGAATATTCAATCTGTTTTGCCATTAGTTGTAAAATTTGGACCAGAATTTAATGATGATAATGAGGAAATTTTAATACTACCTCATGAAGCTTATGAGTTTAATGTTGCTCAATTTATCTATGAACTGATAGTGTTGTCAGTGCCTAATAAAAGAGTTCATCCAAATGTTTTAAATGGGACAATGGATTCTATTGCATTAAATAAGTTAAAAGAATTTGAAATTAAAGAAGAAAAAACGGATCGAGGAACAGACCCAAGGTGGGATAAATTAAAGAATTTAACAACAGAAAAAAATACATAAAATGGCACATCCTAAAAGAAAGATTTCTAAAACTAGAAGAGATAAAAGGAGAACACATTACAAAGCAGCTTCTCAGCAAATAGCGACAGATCCTACAACAGGTGAGGCGCATCTATATCACAGAGCCCACTGGCATGAAGGTAAATTATACTACAGAGGACAAGTAGTATTAGAATCAGCATCAGCAGAAGCATAGTGGAACATAACAATTCTTTAAAAACCCTCGTAAATTGAGGGTTTTTTTGCGTTTTACAGCTAAAAAATCTATTTTTTGATGATTTTTACCTGAAAAAGTGAAATTAATTTCACTACTTTTGAAGCTTGTAACAATATAGAAAATATCTATAATTATGACTAAAATTACTGCAG
>JAQWIO010000007.1 GCA_029248845.1 Polaribacter sp.
CCCGTTTTTTATTTGATTTTTTTAAAGTGAAATTGATAACAACTTCTTTGTTTCCATCATTAATTCCGGTTAATTCTGCTTCGTCACTTTTTTTATCTATAACCTCAATTTTCGCAATTATATCTGCAGAAAAATTTTTCAATACTATAGATGGATCTCCTCCAAAAAACTCTTTTCCGTCAATAAAAATTTTATTTACAGTAGTTCCTTGTGCTATTATTTTTCCTTCTTCAATTTCAATTCCTGGAAGTTTATTCAATAAGCCTTCAATATTATCATCATAGTTTATTTTAAAAGAATTAGCATTAAAACTAACGGTATCTTTTTTTATTTGAATGGGAATAACAGCAGAAATTACAATCTCATCTAAAACACTCACATTCTCTTTTAATATGATTGTTTTTAAATCTATGAATTGATTTTTATAAATAATTTTTTTTGAATACGATGTAAAACCTACTAGATTTAACTGAATGAGAACTGTATCTTTCGGAATATCTTGTATCAGAAAGTTTCCTATTTCATCTGTGGTTGTATAACTTATAAAAATTGAATCTTTTGGGTTCAGAAGTGCCACAGAAACCATTTCTAAAGGAATCTTCATTTCATCCGTAATATTCCCTTTTATACCTTTAGATTGACTTTGTGTTTTTAAGGATAAAACTATGATTAAAAAAAGGGTTATAGATTTCAAATAACGACGGTATTTGTTTGGTTTCAAACTCATTTCTCTATGACTTTATAGAAAACAGAAGGTTTAATTAATTGAAGCATTTTATTATAAATATGATTGGAGGAGTTAATAATTAATCAAGTATTTTATTTTAGAAGAATCAAAGAGAATCATACACCCATTACTCCATGGCTTTTTAGATGTTTTTTTTCTATTTTTAAATAGCAAATCTAACCTTTTAAATTTTCATTTGTTACTCCAATTTTACCCAATAAAAAAAACTAATAAAGATTACAGTTTTCCAATTTCTATAGACTTTTTCTTCAAAAAGCATGAATAATTGCTCTAAGACATACGTGTGAGCTATAAAAGCAAAAAACCGTTGAAAATCAAAGATTAACAACGGTTGTTGAACAGAGGATGAATTTATTCTCGAACCGTTATGTAAAATTTTTAATGGATTTGAAAGATGTTTTATAATTTTTGAGACATATAATTCTGCCATTGAATAAGAACATATTTTTTAATCTCTCGCTCCTTTCTCTTCAAAAAACGGTATTCGTAAACGAATAGGTATATGTCGCCCCTTTTATTCTTCCAATAATGAGTAAAGAATTTAGAGTCAAATCCTTCGTTTATTAATATTGTTGATCGCACAGTTGCTTTACCTGCTTTATTATACTTTTTTAGTATTTTTCGATTGAGCTTTAACTGATTATCAACTTTATTGTAAAAACGCGCTGGCTGTTGTTTTTCTCTTTTGTACTGGTGTGAACTTTTGCACTGTGGGTCACAATACTTTTTGTCTGTTCTTCCTTTCAATGCCTTGTCACAATTAAGGCAGTATTTATAAAGTCTCATCGTTTTCACTATTAGTTGAATATTATACGTAAAATATTCGTATGAGGTACGATTAAGGTTTTTTAATCATCTAATTTGCCCAAAAAAAACAATGGATCTTCAAAAAAGTATTACTCTAAAGCATTTACTTATTGGTCAAAATAAGTGTATCGGGCTTCAATTCAATTCAAATAAAATAATTCAAGCACTTATCGAAAAACTGCCAAACATTAAATGGAGCGATAGTTTTAAGATGTATTACATACCTAACACTAAGAGTAATCTTGATTTGATTTTTAAAACATTCTATGGAGTTGCGTGGGTAAATGGAAATTTTTTTTTAAAAGACAAAATCATCAATCCAAACAATCCTGATTTAAACTTGGAGCGCTACAGAAACCGAAAACTTAAAGAAGGTTACAAGAGGTGTCCAGAGTCCTATTTTTTAAAACTAGAACTTAAACGATATGCAGCAAATACGGTTAAGAATTATGTGTCTAGTTTTGAGTCATTCATAAATCATTACAATGACAAAGACCCAATTACCATAAATGAGCTTGAGATTAGGGCCTACTTGCAAAAGCTTATTCACCAGGGCAAATCGAATTCTTATATTAATCTTACTATAAACAGTATTAAATTCTATTACGAAACAGTTCTTGGAATGCCAAATCGGTTCTATGAGATAGAAAGACCACGCAAGAAAAAGCAATTACCTAAACTTTTATCAAAAGAAGAAATTATTAAAATGCTTCAGCACACAACCAATATTAAACATAGGTGCATCATAAGCCTACTCTATTCTTCTGGCTTAAGACGAGGGGAGCTTTTAAATTTAAAGATCAATGATATTGATAGTAAGAGGATGGTTATTAAGGTTAATTGTGCTAAGGGAAATAAAGACAGGGTCACCGTTTTAAGTTCAAGCATTTTAAGTGACCTACGCAATTATTATAAAGACTATAAACCAAAAGAATTTTTGTTTGAAGGACAAAATAGACAAAAGTATAGCGGTACTAGTATCTTAAAGATCGTATCAAAATCTGCAGAAAAAGCAGGGATTAACAAAAAAGTTACACCTCATATGCTAAGACATAGTTTTGCAACACATCTTTTAGAAAACGGAACCGATATTAGGCATATTCAATTATTACTAGGTCATAGTTCTACTAAAACGCCAGAAATTTACACCCATGTAACTAACAAATCTTTTAAAGATATAAAAGATTTGTTATCTTAGAACTTATAATGTGGATATACGTAATACGTATATCCAATTGTTGTAAAAAATTATAATGAAATACCATCAAAAGAAAACTTTAGTACTGAATATTCTTGACAAACTACCTAGTAAACTTGGATATTACTTTTATCACTTGATACAAAGAAGAACATTTAAATCAATTGATTCGATTATTACTGCTAATACTAGGAGTGTGAAAAAAGTAGAACATATATTAACCAAATTTAATATTAGTTTAAAAAATCAAACGGTAGTCGAAATTGGCTCGGGTTGGCTACCCATTATGCCCTTTTTATTTAAAAAACATTTAAATGTTACCAAGATAATTACTTACGACATCAATAAGCATTATACCAATAAAAATATTTTATCTACGAAAGAATTCTTTAAAGATGTTAATTTTAAATTCAGAAACTCTTCTGATTTAAATTTACCTGATTTTATAGACTATTTCCCTAAAACTAATATTATAAATGCTCAAATTGAAAACGATATTAGATTAATTTTCTCTCGTTTTGTTCTCGAACACGTTAAACCGATAGATATTCAAAAAATGCATGAGAAATTTTATACAGAACTTGACGAAAAGGTGAAAATTCTCCATTTAATTTCCCCTTCAGACCATAGAGCATATTCTAACAAAACACTTTCATATTACGATTTCCTTAAATACTCTCAAATAGAATGGGACAAAATTCAAACAAAATTTGATTACCACAATAGACTAAGACTTCCCCATTATATTAAAATTTTCAAAGATATTGGTTTTAAAATCACACATCTCGAGTATGATACCACTAATACAGACACCGATAAATATTTAAAATACAAACAGTTAAATATTCACTCAGATTATCAAAAGTTTAATGAAAAAGAAATTTTAGCGGGTTCTATTTGTATTCTTTTAGAAAAATAAACATTTTACAACACCGTATAAAATTAATTGCTAGTTTTAGCTTCTTCACGAAAGTTCTCGCAGACTACAAATCTGTTTTTATTTACTAAATTTTAGTAGTTAAAGAACGCAACTAACCTTATACAGAAACGTTACCTGCAAGCTGAAAAAAAATCCCACCGCACGGTCAAGCACATTTGTAGCTCCGTGCCTCCGCCACAAAAGAGCTTGCCCTTCCCCACCGCCACCCGAATAATATTGACAACTTTTATAATCATAATATGAGATATTAAATTAACTTTTATATCTTAGTGGCATAGAAACAAATTTTCTAAAATGAACAGAATTAAAGAGGTTTTAGACGAAAAGGGAATCAAACAAATTTGGCTTGCTGAGAAATTGGGCAAAAGCTATAATATGGTAAATGGCTACGTGCAAAATAGACGACAGCCAACCCTAGAACTTTTAAATAAGATTGCTGAAATTTTAGACATTGACGTAAAAGATTTAATTATATCTAATAAAGAGAATAAATAGTATGCCAACACTCAACTGGATAGGAAAAGACAAAGTGGTGAGCCACCACCAAGATGTACCATACAGAGTATTGGAACACAAATACGGTTTCACATCTGAAAAAGGAAAACAAACCGAACCAACTCAAAGCGGAAATAAAATAGTACACGGAGACAATTTAGAAGCTCTTAAAAGTTTATTACCCGAATATGAAGGCAAAGTAAAATGTATTTATATTGACCCGCCATATAATACAGGGAAAGAAAGTTGGACTTATAACGACAATGTAAATCATCCAAAAATTAAAAAATGGTTAGATACTACTTTAAAAGCCAAAGAACAGGACAAAGTTGCTGCTATTGGAGTTGATGATTTAAGTAGGCACGACAAATGGCTATGTATGATGTATCCAAGATTACAATTGTTATATAAACTTTTGGCAGATGATGGCATTATTTTTATTTCAATTGATGAAAATGAAGTGCATAATTTGAGGTCTATTTTAGATGAAATATTTGGAATTAATAATTTTATTGAGCAATTGATTTGGAATAAGAGAGTTCCTAAAAACGATAAAGGCATTGGTAATATTCACGAATATGTCTTATTGTATGCCAAAGACAACTCTAAATCACATAGATTCACTCAATTAAAAGAAGGTTTGGATGATGTATTTGATTTAATTTCAAAAAATAAAAGAAAAAAAACTGGAATATTAGAAACAAAAACTGAATTAAATAAATTATTCAAAAAAAACGGGTATGATAGAGGTATAACACTTTACAATAATCTTGACTTCAACTATGACCTTTTTGGAAAAATCAATTTAAGTTGGCCAAATGGACAAACTTATGGACCACGATTTGATATTCTTCACCCAATCACAAAAAAACCATGTAATGTTCCTGATAGAGGTTGGCGTTGGAAAAAAGAAACCTTTGATGATTATTTAGATTATGATAATATAGAAAAATTAGCAGATGGTTCTTATAAATGCGGAAAGATATGGTTTGCTAAAGATGAAAATACTCAGCCAAGCTCAATTAAATATTTATCTGAAGTAAAGGATTTCTTACTTAGGTCAATTATTAGTCTAAAAAGTTCTGGGAGTATTGATTTAGAAAATATTTTTGAAAAAGGGACATTTGACTATCCAAAACCAGTTAATCTATTAGAACTTCTCATTAATTCATTTGAAGATAAGAATGCAATCATATTAGATTCTTTCGCAGATTCTGGCACAACTGCACACGCAGTATTAAATCTAAATAAAGAAGATAGTGGCAACGGAAAATTCATTTTAATAGAAATGGAAGCGTATGCCAATGACATTACTGCCGAAAGAGTAAAACGAGTAACTAAAGGCTACGGAAAGGATAAAAAAGCAGTTGAAGGAACTGGTGGAGCATTTGACTTTTACGAATTGGGTTTACCCTTATTTGACGAAAAAGAAAACTTAAACGAGCAAGTAGGTATTAAAAAAATACGAGAGTACATTTGGTTTTCAGAAACAAGAACGTCTTACAATTCTGCAATAGAAAATACGAATTATGAATTGGGCGTAAAAGATGCTACCGTATATTATTTTATTTACGAAAAAGACCGTTTAACTACCTTAGATTTTGATGCTTTAGAACTCATAAAAACCAAAGAAGCACAATATGTAATTTACGCAGACAATTGTTTGTTGCCAAAAGAGTTTATGGCAAAGAAAAACATCATCTTCAAAAAGATACCAAGAGATATTACAAGATTTTAAACAGCAAATTATGGAAAACAATAAATTACCTCTTTTACCGCCAAGTATCGATTGTGAATCAGTTGCTATTTTAAAAGCTTTAAATGGAGCTTCAAGAGCATTGGGGCAATTGAAAGGTGAAATTTCTAAAATACCGAATTCTCAAATATTAATTGACACCCTTGTTTTGCAAGAGGCAAAAGATAGTAACGAGATTGAAAATATTGTTACTACAGATGATGAAGTATACCAAGCATCTATTGATGAAACTATAGCATCTATTACAGCTAAAGAAGCATTGAATTATGCCTCTGCCTTAAAAAAAGGGCTAAAAATTATTAAAGAAAGAGGTTTTTTAACCAATAACGATATTCAAAGTATTCAGGCTATTATTGCTCCATCCTCTCCAATTAGAAAATTACCAGGAACGGTTTTAAAAAATCCAAAAACACAAGAAGTTGTTTATACGCCACCACAAGATTATAATGAGATTGTAAATTTACTAAACAACTTAGAGAAATATTTTAACATTCCAGAGTTTCACGACATTGATAGCTTAATAAAAATGCCAATTATTCATTATCAATTTGAGAGTATTCACCCTTTTTATGATGGCAATGGAAGAACAGGACGTTTGCTAAACATTCTCTATTTGGTGCAACAAGGTTTATTAGATATTCCTGTATTGTACTTAAGTAGTTTTATTATTAAAAACAAAAGTGATTATTACCGTTTGTTACAAGAAATAAGAACAAAGGGTTCTTGGGAGGAATGGATAGTATGGATGCTTACAGGTGTTGAGCAAACAGCCAAAGAAACAATTGTAGTTGTAAATAACATTAAGGCTTTAATGGATAAATACAAAACAGATATTAGAAGTAATTTCTCGTTTTATAGTCACGATTTGATTAATATTCTTTTTAAACATCCATACACCAAAATAGATTTTTTAGAAAGGGAATTAGGAGTACACCGTAATACTGCTGCATCCTATTTAAATGATTTAGCAGATGCCGATATGCTAGTAAAATTAAAAATAGGAAAGAGTAATTATTACATTAATAAGCCATTATTGGATTTATTAAAGAAAAGATAACGTGCACAAAAAAATACAGTTTTCTGTATATGAAAAAATAACGTGCACAAAAAACAACGCTTTCTTGTGTATGAAAAAATAACGTGCACAAAAAAAGGATAGAAAACGAATATGGAATTAAAGAGCTACCAACAAAAAGTAATAGAAAATCTGGAAGAATATTTGGACTATATTCAAGAACAAAAAAACTTGCCAAAAGCATTTAATCAATATTGGGAAGATAAAATTGGGCCTTATAATCCGTTTGACAATACAGGAATGCAACCGTTAAAAATACCGTTCCAAATGCTGCACACGTTTGTATAAAAGTGCCAACTGCTGGTGGTAAAACATTTGTTGCCGTTAATGCTCTGCATTCCATTTTTTCGGCTTACGATTCTTCAAAAACCAAAGCTGTTATTTGGTTAGTACCTTGGAGTAATCTTTTACAACAAACTGTAAATGCACTTTCTAATCCAGAACACCCCTACAGACAAAAACTAAATACTTTATTTAACCATAGAGTTGAAATTTACCAAAAACAAGATTTGTTACAAGGTTCAAACTTTAATCCAACGGTTGTAAAAGACCAATTGAGCATTATTGTAATGAATTTTGCTAGTTTACGAGCAAAAAATAAGGAAGACAGAAAAGTTTACCAAGAAAATGGGTAATTAGAATCGTTTATTTCTCATTACAAAAGTGGAGAACACATTTTAGAAGGAGTTGACGATACTGCTTTAATAAATGTAATGAGAAGTTTAAACCCTGTTTTGGTGGTTGATGAAAGCCATAATGCCGAAAGTGATTTGAGTGTAGATATGCTTAAAAATTTAAATCCATCTTTTATATTAGATTTAACAGCCACACCAAAAGAAAACAGCAATATTGTAAGTTTGGTTCCTGCTATAGAATTGAAAAAGGAACATATGGTAAAACTTCCTGTAATCGTCTACAACAATCACGATAAAACAGAAGTTATAAATAATGCTTTACACTTACAGCGTAAATTAGAAAATCTTGCAAAAAAGGAAGAAGCTGACGGAGGAAAATATATTCGCCCAATTGTTCTTTTTCAAGCGCAACCAAAAACTAAAAATGACAATACAACCTTTGAAAAATTAAAGGAACAGTTGTTAGGTTTAGGTATTCCTGAGAATCAAATCAAAATTAAAACAGCCAACATAGATGAATTAAAAGGTGTTGATTTATTAAGTGAAGACTGTGAGGTAAAATACATTATTAGCATAAACGCATTAAAAGAAGGTTGGGATTGCCCTTTCGCTTATATCTTAGCATCATTAGCAGACAAATCTAGTGCTGTAGATGTGGAGCAAATTTTAGGTCGTGTATTACGTCAGCCATATGTTCAAAAACATAAAGCATTTCAATTAAACCTTTCTTACGTTTTAACAGCTTCTGCAAAATTTAATGAAACATTACAAAACATAGTCAAAGGTCTACAAGCTTCAGGATTTAGTGAAAAAGATTACCGAAAGGTTGATAAAATGACGGAAGCTGAGAAAGAAACAAAAAAAGTTGACCCTGTGGAATCTTTCTTATTTCCAGAGCAACAAACAGAAGAGAAAGAAGACACCATTGATAAAAGTCGTGTTTCTTTTGACCCAAATGCAACAAAAGAAGAAATTGAAACTACAGATGTGGTTGCCGAAATTGAAGCAATGGCAGAAGAGCAAAGCAAGGAATTAGAACAACAGATACAGGAACAAGAAAAGCAACCTGTAGATGAAAAAATTTTTCAAGAAATGGGAAATAAAGTAAAACGCTACAAAGTAAAAGAAGCGAACAAGGGATTTATTCAAAAAATTGATTTTCCTCAATTCTTTATTAAAGTTACTGCAAGTGATATTTTTGGAACAGATGAGGAATTACTAAACAGAGAATCACTTTTAAAAGATTTTAAATTATCTGATGAGGATATTAAAATTGATTTTGACCAAATTTCATCTGACCTATATAAAGTAGATTTAGAGCAATCTAAAAAAGACGAATATCGCCCTTCATTCACTAAAATTGAAGACAACGTAGTTAAAGACCCAATTGCAGAATACATTTTAGCAAAACCAAAAGACAATCAAATCACAGACATTACACATCAAATAATGCAGATAGTTAATAATATGTACCCTATTCCAGACCAAGAAATTAAAGTTTACATTGGTAGAATTTTAAAAGGAATGAATACCGAACAAATGCGTGATATTTTGGTGAGAAAATGGAGTTATACCGACAAAATAAAAGCCAAAATTAGATTGTTAGCGGACACTTATGCAGAAGGGCGTTTTATGGATTTAATTAAGTCAAAAAAAATTGACACAAAACCAAATTGGAATTTAGGAAATGAAATTGTTCCAGGTAAATTAGGTTCATCAATTGGGAATTCTTTATACGAAAGAGAAGCATCAATGAACAACTTTGAAGAAAGAGTAATTATGGAAATTGGAACTTCTTCAAGCATTGCGTTTTGGCACAGGAATTTAGAAAGAGGAAAAGGTTTTTACATCAATGGATTTAAAGCCAATCATTATCCTGACTTTATTTTACAAACAAAATCGGGAATGACAATCTTATTGGAAACAAAAGGAGACCATTTAGATAATACAGATAGTGAGGCTAAATGCCGATTAGGAACAGAATGGGAAAAGCAAGCTGGAAAGAACTTTGCTTACTTTATGGTATTTGATAAAAAAGAAGTTACTGGTTCATACACATTAGATAAAGCAAAAGAATTAATAAGCGGAATGTAATGCCAACGCAAGTTCAAGCATATTTAAAGTTTGCTCGTGCCTCACAAATTTAAAAGAGCTTTCACGCCAACGCTAGCAAGTTTTCGGAAAGAAAGCTAGACAGGTAACAATGTATAAAAAACATAGGGCGGTTTGTGCTAAACCCAAAGGTCTTTGTGTATTAACAAAGTCCGCTAAATATAAAATTTGGCATTTAGGAGAAAATTAAAGCAAAATATTTATATTTAGCTATATGAAAGCGGACAGTCAATTACTTCTAACTGCCCTACTTGCCATATACTAATCGTTGGGCATAATTTAACCAAAAACGAAACATTTTGAAACAACTTTTTTTACTAGGATTATTATGTGTTTTATCACTGAATATCAAAGCTCAAGATAAATCGCTTGAAGATTATATAATTCCAGAATTTGAAAACAAAGAATACTTTGGAACTAAAATTCCGAGAACGATGTCTTTATTAGCAAATAGTACAAGTCATATTCCACAGAATATAAAAATTCAGTTTTATGGACAATCTATAGTAGGAGGACTTGACCAAAATTTGATTGTTAATAAACTAAAGAAAAATATCCAACAGTTAAATTTAATATCATTAAAAACCCCATTGGTGGATTTACTGCGCCAAGTATAGCTAGGGTTGCTATCCATGATCTGTATCATCAATATGCAGATTTAATAATTTTTCATGTTTACGGAGGTGATAAATCGGGTGATTTAGAAAATATTTTTATAAATATAAAACAAAAGACTACTGCAGAGGTCATCGTATTTAATCATCATATCGCTTATGCAGGAAAAGATAAAGAAGCCCAGAAAAAAAGAACATTATCTGATTTTTATGGTTCCAAAAGTATTGAGTTACTTGCCAATAAGTATAATTTTGAATTTGTTGATGTGCGAAAACCATGGGAAGATTTTATTTCATTAAATCCACAAATAAATATTAAGTCCTTACTTAAAGATGGAGTGCACCCTAATAAATTAGGTAATGAATTATTAGCATACTGTATTTTACAACATTTTAAATACAACCCTCATCTACAATTTATCAATTCTAATATTTATGACATTCATTTTAAAGATATTGAAAACAACCAATCTATGAATGAACTAAAATTAAAAGGAGGCAATAAACTAACAAACAATTTAGAACTTAGAAAGGATAGTGAGTTATCTCTTAATTTTGTTGGTAATAGAGTTGATATTATTCCATCATACGAAAATAAAGATTCAGAAATAGAAATTCTAATAAACGGCATAAATCCTTCTGATGTCCCTTCTTTATACTATATTACTCGTCCGACTTCAAATTTTAAAATGTGGTGGCCCGCTATTAAAAGAGTATCTCTTTCAAAAAATAAGTCACCTATAATCCAGAAATATACTCTTGAAATTTTCAATATTGACCGAGAAACTAAGACATTTAGTTTTAAACTATATGGGGGTAATAGTGGTTTTGAAGGAGAGGGAAATAATAAAGAAAACTTTCTGTCAAACTCGAAATTAATTTCAATAAATAAAAATGACTTCACTATCTTTCAATCAGAAAGAATTTCTAAGAAAGAAACACCTGAAAATTTCAAAGTGTTTTTTGAAATAAAATCTTTAGCGAAAGACACTATTATTATCTCGAATAGTAATCAAATCACATTATTTAAAGGAATTGAAAATGAGTTAAATAATGTGGTTATTAAAGTAAATGAAGGGAGACTTTTGTTAGACAAAATAAGAATATATAAACCACAAAAAACTATGCCCAACAATGGCTATAAGTAATTGCTTGTTCTCGCCTACTTCTGAAAATCCGTGAGGATTTTCAGTTTGGTGTGTACTTGCTAAGTTAAGTGCTAAACCACGCAACTACTCATAGCCCAGACCGTTGCCGCACATTTGAGAAATCCGACTGAAACTAATTAATTTTGTCGGTTATAAATAAAAAATGAAAAATAATTTGTTCGAGTAACTGAGCTAATTTCACCTCCACTTGAATCACTTATTGTCATTTAATATAACAAGAGATTATGAATAAAAAAGATACAGTATTAAACGTAGACATAATTAAAGGGATAGGTATAATTCTAGTAATGATTGGACATAGTGGTATGTTTTTAATAATTAAAGAGAATGCGTTTTTATCAACATTTATTTATTCATTTCATATGCCGCTATTCTTTATCATTGCTGGTTTTTTCATGAAAGACAATGTCAATCTTAAAAAATCAGTAAAAAGATTACTAATTCCCTTCCTAATTAGCTTCCATATTTTGGGCTTTTGTTGCGTCCTTTTTAGTTCAATTACCGACTTTTTTTAGAAGTCAAGAACTATACCCAATTAACTATAACTTCTATTTACAATTTAGAAAGTTTTTAAGAGCAATCATTTTTGCTACTAGAGTTGATATTTTAGGTACAGGGTTATGGTTTTTAGTCGCTTTATTTTTAAGTAGAATATTATGGTTTTTTTTTCATACTTTAATAAAAATAAAAATCTCATTAAGTTATATACTCTTTGTTTTCATTGTAAATTATTTGCTTTACAATTACTTAAATTTAAATGAATCTCATTTTTATTGGATGTGGCCCCAATCAATACTTGCTTATCTATTTATGTTATTTGGTAGATATTATTACAAAAACAATTATGTAGAAAAAACTAGTTATCTAGATATAATTTTTCTCTCAATACCTACAATTTTTATAATTATTTGGAATGGTAGAATTGACATGTCTTCTTTTGGATTCAACAACTATTTCGCGTTTATTTTTGTGGGTTTTTCAGCATTTGTAATAATTTATAAAGTTTCCTTTTTAATTTTAAAATATTCTAAAGTTATTAAAACACTCTTACTTTGGTGTGGAAAACAAAGTTTAAACATTTTTATAATTCACCCTTTTTTATTAGCAATAGTGCCCTACATACTGTTGGCTAATTTTAATATTAAAGGTGTTTATTCAAAACCAGAATTTATCTTATTAATATATTTAATAGTGTTTATATTAGTGTATTCTTATGAAGCAATTAAACAATTTTTGTCTAAAAAAACATCAAAGAAGGTCATTACATAAATGACTTAATAAAGCTTTAATATTTTTAAATTAAAAACGTGCTGCAACAATGGCTATAGTTGATACGGGTTTGGTGCTTAGCCAAAAGTTTCAAGCTTTAAACTAAGTCCGCCAAAACTTTTGATTTGGCTTTAAAAATGAAAAGATAAAACAAAATAAAAAGTTTTGACTAAGTGCTTAATCGAAAGTTTATTTACTTTTAATACCGTACTAACCATAGCCTAGACGTTAGGAATAATTAAATCAATAAAATGATAGAAAAAATAAAAATTAAAGTCTTAAAATCAATTGAAAGTTTAGGCTTCGAAAGAAAAGTCTTAGTTAACGCTAAAATTTTAGATAAAAACTTTTTAGTCCGAAAAGGAACAATAAGAAATAAACCTGATAAAGACGATGCTTGGTTATTTGAATTAAGTAAGAAATCAAAGACCATTTTTGATGTCGGTTCGAACATAGGCCAGTCTTCAATACTTATGTCATATAATAACCCAGAAAAAATAATTTTAATCGATCCGAATCCAAGAGCTCTTTGTGTGGCGGCAGAAAACATAATTCTAAATAACATCTCTCAAAAAACCATTTTTTATAATTGTTTTGTAGGTGAAAATTCAGGCGAAATTATTGATTTTTATACTGTTGGACTTGGAGCAGCTGGGAGTAAATTTAAATCGTTTGCGAAGTCCGCAAGTAGAATCGGATCACATTTTAAAGTAAAGACTAAAACTATTGATGAAATTTCCAAAGAAACCAAAATAACTCCTGAATTGATAAAAATTGATGTTGAGGGAGCCGAATCAGAGGTTCTCATTGGAAGTACATCCTTAGCAAGAAAACAAATAACAAAATTTTTCGTTGAGGTACATTCCGGAGCAGAATTATCCATAACTGAAAACACATCGAAAATATTAAAGTGGTGCAACGAGAATAACTATAAAGCAATATACCTTAAGACAATGAATAATCTAAATATTGAGAATATTTCGAAAAGAGGAAGGTATCATGCATTACTTATGCCTGAAAATGAAAATATTCCAAATAACTTGAGCAAAATTAAAGAGGGTGATAAAATAAACTATTCCTAACAAGGAATATAACCCATTAACCAAAAACAACGGGCCATATTCCAGAACGTTACCCACAATTCGAACTTAATCAATCCTGCGGAAATTAACCGTACAAAAACTTGTCTAGTACGTGATTTAAACGTACATTTGAATTAAATAAAATTTAGAATTATGGAAACAACAGAATTAAATCAAGAGAAAGCAAGATTTGACACTCGTTTATCAAAGGAACAGAAAATGTTTTTTGAAAGAGCTGCACGTGTTGGTGGTTATAGAAGCTTAACTGATTTTGTAGTTTTAACCGTTCAAGAAAAAGCTAAAAAAATCATATCAGAAAAAGAGCAAATTCTTGCATCTAAAAAAGATAGTGAAATTTTTTTTGATGCGATTACTAATTCACCTAAAGCAAATAAAAGTCTTATTAATGCTGCAAGTGAATACAAAGTGCTTTTATCTAAATGACTGAATTAACTGAAAACTTAAATTCCAAACATAGAAAAAAAGAATTTTCTTGTGGAAAGGATATGCTTGACAACTATTTTCAAAAACAAGCTAACCAAGACATTAAAAGGAAATTATCTGCCTGCTTCGTTTTGAATGACAAAGAAACGGATTTAGTAAAAGGTTATTATACATTAGCTCAGAACAGTTTAGATCAAAATTTAGTTCCTCTTCAATTTCAGAAAAAACTACCTAACTCATATAAATCTATACATACTACTCTCCTTGGACGTTTGGCAATAGATGCTAATTTTCAGGGAAAAGGAGTTGGAAAGCTACTACTAATAGACGCTTTAAGAAGAAGTTATGAAATCTCTAAAAGTATTGGCTCATTTGCTGTTGTAGTTGACCCAATTGATAAAGATGCAGAACAATTTTATGCTAAATATGGCTCTATTAAACTCCCGGATAGTGGAAAAATGTTTTTACCAATGAATACGATAAAGACACTTTTTGAATAAATAAAAGTGGGTAACACGATATATAGCAAATAGGGCTTCATTGGTTAAAGAAATTTCAACACATTTTGAAACACCGCCAAATATAAAATTTGGCATTTAGGAGAAAATTAAAGCAAAATATTTATATTTAGCTAAGTAATAAACCGAAACGATAGTGCTTATTTATTGCCCTACGTTTCTTATACTAAACGTTAGCAAACATAAAAAGATACCTATGAGATTATTAATTAGCTTGTATAATAAATGTAAGAAATCAGACAGTATATTTATAATAGTACTGATTAGAATTAATTTTTAATCGATTGATACATAATAAGACTTTAGTTTTGCATCAAAAGGTTACAATTAAAGGTGTCAAAAATATTCAGTACAATGAGAAAATTGAGATTGGCACAGCATATGTCGGTTTTATGCATAGAACTGATAAAACATTTTTGAATATTAATGGAAAACTGAAAATTGAAGGGCAATACAGTATAGGAAGAGGGTGTAGATTTGACATAGCAAAAGATGCTTCTGTATCAATAGGAAAAGGCGGTTATATTAATTGTAATTCTTCAATAATTATTATGCATAAATTAAGAATTGGTGACAACTGTGCTATCTCTTGGAATTGTCAATTTCTTGATGAGGATTTTCATACTATTGATTATGCAGAGAAAAAAGAAACTCCAAATTCTATTGAGATTGGTAACCAAGTCTGGATTGGATGTGGAGTAAAAGTGTATAAGGGTGCAAAAATTCCTGATGGTTGTGTAGTTGCTTCTGACACTGTATTAAAAGGGGAAATTGACAAAGAGAACTGTCTAATTGGTGGAAATCCAGCGAGGATTTTGAAAGAAAATATTCATTGGAAATAAAATTAAGTTTGCCAACAAAGAACTGAGTTAAAAAACACGAAATATATCCATATTAGTTGTTTTTAATAACGATATAAATTAAACGCGCTGTATGCGCTCCTGAAAACAATAAAGCCGAAACGTACGTTTCGGCTTTTTATCTGTACACCCAATTGCCCTATTTTCGGAACAATGCCTCATAGTTTTAAAGGAATTTATAGAAATTGAGTTTGAATAACAATAAATATTATTCTTTCACACAACGTATACAAGCGCCAACTTGGGATTGATTATAATTAAATTGCAAAACTTCGTCTTGCCAACGGTATGTTCTAGGGTTTGAGTTTATAAGCCAATAATGGCCAACATTATTATAATCAAATACACCATCCTCAGAAAGCCAACCTGTATAATTTAAATTGAAGGCATCATCATTAATACTGTAAATTGGAATCGTTTGTGAGTGGATGTCAACGGAAGTTGGAAGCCTATAACCCGAGGGGCATATTTGTTTGGGATTTGTGGTTACTAACTGATTATAGAAATAAGAATTTTGCCAAAAATAATATTTGGGCATTTCATAATCAAATTCATAATCCCATTGGGTAACTTGTGTTATGGGGGTACCGTCATTAAAACGGGTAACTTTTAAATCTTGTGCCATCCATTCTTTGTTACCAATAATAACAGTCTCGTAAAAATTACCATCTATGTCAGTGACTCCAGACCCTGTTTGAGATGGAGTTGAGAATTGGAATTCATCACTTACTTCTTGCCCAACACCATAGCTGTTTTTAGCATACGCACTAAAGAAATAACGTACTGCAGGGAGTAGATTATTGGCGTTGCTGTCAAAATTTCCTATTCCAGTACCATCACTAGTGATAATTCTGTTTGGGTCTACATCAGCGTTTTCATAATAGATAGCTTCAAAGTGTGGTGAAATAATAATCCCGCGCTCGGTCACAGGACTGCCACCGTCTGCTAATATATTATTACCCGTTATTGTAACAGAATTACTAGTAATATTCTCAGTACGACCATTGTAAACAACCGGCACACCAGGTGAAGTTGTAAAAGTACCCGCCTCAGTATAACCGGTACCGTTAGCATTGGTAGCATAGCCTTTTACGTAATAGGTTGTGTTAGGTAAAAGGTTGTTAAAATAGGCATCAAACCAACTTGAAGGACAATCTTCATTTTCACAATTTGTATAGGTTCTTATTAAGTTATCCAAGGATAGGTTATCATTATAACCAAGAATAACACCATTTAAAGTCATTTGTGAACCACCATCATCAATATAATCCCAATTGGCTGTGCCAATTTTTACAATAGCACTAGTGCTTGTAACTTCAGAAATATTTATAATATCAATATTAGGAACCGTTGTTGATGTAACAAAGGATTTAATATTTCCAAATGCATAGCCCTTACTGTTTTTAGCAAAGGCTCTCACATTATAGGCTATTCCTCTAACCAAATTAGTCATCTCCAAACTGCCCTCACCATTATTATTTATACCTTCATAGCCTCCATCAATAAAAAGATCATATTGTGCATTTCTCCATATAATGCCCGATTCTAAAATAGGGGAGCCATTATTAGAAATGCTAAGTCCCGAGGTGGCAGAGTTAGTCCCAATATTGGTAACCTCAGATGTAGTAACCACCGGTAATTGGTCTTCTGTGGTAAAGTTATAAGTATTACCATAAGCAGTGCCTCTGCTATTGGTGGCATAGGCTCTGTAGTAGTAATTAGAAATAGGCGAGAGGTTGGTCATGGTACTACTAAAATTTTGAGCCCCGGGGCCCTCGTTAGTTTTTGTATTAAGTGATACCACAGGGTTGGGATCCAGACTCCAAACCAAACCTTTGGCCGTGATACTGTAACCGTTATCAGATTGAATGGTTCCACCAGAATACGCTTCTATGGCACCATACTGTATACCGGAATTAGTGGAAACTGTTGGGGTCGATCCCCCGTTTTGATTGCTAGAGACTTCCCAGCTATTACCATTCCAAACCAAAATATCACCAACATTTTGTCCGTTGGGCAAACTACTTGTTGACGACCCCGTATTTTCTGCATAAAGTGCATAAGGAACACTTAAAAATTGTGTGGTGCCCATAGCCACATATCCGGTGCCTGTATTAAGTTCAATACCTAAGTAGTAACTCCCTGAAGACCAATCGAGTTCTGAGAAGACGCCTGTGGTGGCTGTACCTTGGCCTATTATGAGATTTACCTGTCCTAAATCATCTGTTGTCACATAGTGCGTCTCTGTGAAAATTGGTACCGCAGTTTGTGAACCTTGAATAACATTAAACTTAAAATACACATTGGTATTTATAATTAAATCTCCTGAGCTATTTCTTACCGTTGCTTGGTAATTAAATCCTTGAGGTGCTTGAGCCTGGAGTTGTGTTAATGATACTATGGCTAAGCATAGTATGGCGTAAAACTTTTTCATTTCTTAATGATTTTATACGTATTGGTTTGTTTTGAATCTTTTGTCGTGACTGTTATAAAGTAAGTGCCTGTTGTTAGTGTTTGAACACTTAAAGGCTGCTCTTTTTGATGCGCTGTTTGTAGAATTTGTTTTCCACTCACATCTGTAACCCTTACTTCAAAGAATTGTTCTGTGGGATGGGTAATGTAAATCACTTCTTTTGCAGGGTTAGGATAAACCTTGACTTGCAATTGTAGCTCAGGCGATTCTGTATTTAGAGTTGATAAATCTAAAGAAGGGTAATACCCATTACCCAATTGATAGCTGTCATCTTCATCGGTCATTGCGCCGACTGCGACTTCACCGACAGTGTAACTTAGTTTGTTAGTGCCATTCTCAAAAGTTTGGCCGCCTGGCCCAATGACTTGTTTGGAAATGCTTTGACTATAGCCTGAGAATGAAACAACTAAAAATAGTAATGTAAAATAGCGCATGGTAATTATTTATGTAAATTTAAGAAAAATTGTGAATTAAAATCAATATGATTGTCTCATTATAATGAGACGATTATAACGAAGGGAGTTGATGAATAGTGTAAATAAAAAAATATCCCCAAAAATAAATAATTATTTTTGAGGATAAATTGTACTGAAGATGGGACTTAGCTATGCTGAGTCCCAGAATCAACATTTTGAAAAAAGCCGACGCAACTACGGTGTTTATTTTTTGTTTCTTTGTACTCACTAAAGTAAGCTTTATGTGCTCTAAAAAACAAAAAAGCCGAAACGTACGTTTCGGCTTTTTATCTGTACACCCAATTGAGCTATTTTCGAAACAAAACCTCTGTTTTTTAAACAAAATTTTAGAAACTTTTTGAAAAGAAAAAACCCGCAAACTATGTTGCGGGTTCGACTGTACTCCAAATTGCGCCTAAACTAAACCATTTGCTAAATCTATATTCTAGCTCAACATTGTAGTTGTTGGAAAATGCCATTTGATCAAAATCACTAAACGAAGTAAAAGGATTACGGTCTCCTACACTATCGACTAAGTTGACGCCTAGTTTTAAAATTAGTGTTCTATGGAGTGTATTAATAGAATCATTTGAGGATTCTTGAGCCTGAACAGATAATAGGCCGCCAACAAAAATTAAAAGAAGTATGAATTTTTTCATTTTAGGTTTGGGTTTAATGGTTGAATAATCACATGAAGTGAATCTACAGTTTTAAGTCTAACCGCAAATTAAGGATGAATAGATGCAAAATACTAATACTATGTAATGAACGGCTTACTGACGTAACAAACGGCAATATAATGTAACAAACGGTCTGTGTGATGCCTTAGTTATTTAGCATTATGACTATTGGTTTAGAGAGGACACTATGTGTCCTGTTTTAGCGCTGTACTACTTTATGAGATACATGGAGCGCTAAAACAGCAAGAAGTTAATTTAGAGAATTGTCGTGATTTTTACGATTACAACAAACGTCTTATGGCATGAAATTATTTGACCAGGTTTCAATTTCATTAAAAACAGAACATAAATTTTTAGACGCTTCTGTTAATGCATACTCAACGCGCGGTGGTATTTCTGCATACTGTGTTCGAATCACTAGCCCATCACGTTCCAATTCCTTTAACTGATCTGAAAGCACTTTTCTAGAAATTGCAGGAATAAAAAACGCCAGCTTTCCAAATCGGATCTCCCCTTTATTGCGCAATGTATTTATGATGATTAATTTCCATTTACCGCCTAATATTTTATTAAAATGGGCAACAGGGCATATGTTTTCTGAAATCATATTTTTAGGGTTATAATAGTTACTATAAGGTTACCAGTTATTTATAGTTACTTAAATGTAACAAGTGACAAATATAAACTATAATTAGTAACTTTGTGTAACTAATTAAAAATTATTATATGAAAATTAAACAAGACAGGCCAAAGTGTGGTTGTGGAAACACCTCAGATTCTAGTGGATATTGTGACGGTTCACATCTAAACAAAACATCAAATCTTAACATCTTAACATCTTAAATTATGGAAAAAGTACAAAACATTGCAAGACTTATATTGGGCGTCCTTTTGGTTGTATTTGGATTAAATTATTTTTTACAATTTATGACCCTACCTCCGATGGCCGAGCCTGCGAATATCTTTATAGGCGCTATCTTTAAGGCCGGTTATATATTGCCAGTAGTAGCCGCTGTAGAAATTCTTAGTGGGCTAGCACTGATCCTTACAAAATACAAAGCATTAGCACTTGTGGTTGTGTTCCCCGTGCTTTTAAACGCATTCTTATTTCATCTCTTTTTAGACCTAGCCGGCAGTGGTGCAGCAGCATTTTTATTTGCGCTCAATATTTTTCTTATTGTTAGATATAAAGACGCTTATGCCGCTATTTTAAAACCAAATTAAATTTTGAACAGTTCGTTTATGTGTTGCTAAAAAAGCGTTTCTGAAGAAACGCTTTTTTAAATTCATTTAAAATCACTCCTAATAAATAAACGCTATAATTTAATATCACTATTATTTTCACTTTATTTGTAGGCGCAAAACCTATTAGAATGAAGTTATTTTCTAAGTTTATCTTTCTTATACTATTAATTTTAAACTGTAGCTGGTCAACTGCACAGACTACTGTTGAAATTACAGGTAACCTGATTGAAAACAATACCTCTCAACCTATTCCATATGCGACTGTCGTGGTTAAGGATAAAATAACAAAACAGAATATTACGGGTATAATTTCAGACGATAACGGAAAATTTATGGTGCTATCACCAACCCCTAATTTTTATCTAGAAATCAGTTTTATTGGTTTTGAAACAAAAACTATTACTGAGTTTAAGATTCAAGAAGGAAAAACAAATTTAGGCGCTCTAAAACTTATACCCGATAATCAAAAACTGGATGAAATCGTGGTTACTGCTCAAACATCAAAAACCACATTTAAGCTAGATAAACGTGTTTTTAATGTTGGAAAAGATTTTAGTACTTCGGGAGCAAGTGCTTTAGAAGTTATAAATAATGTGCCATCGGTAAATGTAAGTATAGAAGGGGATGTAAGCTTACGCGGAAGTGCTGGTGTGCAAATCCTAATCAACGGAAAACCTTCGGTTTTAGCAGACCAATCAAGTAATGCATTAGGAACGATTACTGCTGATATGATTGAAAGTATTGAAGTCATAACAAACCCTTCAGCCAAATACGAAGCTTCAGGAACAGCAGGCATTTTAAATATTATACTAAAGAAAGAAGAAAAAAGAGGGTGGAATGGTTCTGTTTCAGCAAATACGGGAATCCCTGATAATCACAGTTTGGGACTTAGTATCAACCGAAGAACCGATGACTTTAATTTTTTTGCACAAATGGGTGCAGGGTATCGTTCTCTTCCACAAAATGCTGAAAACACCAACCAAAACTTGATAAATGACGAGGTAATTTTAAGCCATGGTAAAGAATTTAGAAACGAAACATTTTTCAACATTACCTTGGGTACCGATTATCACATTAACGCCTTGAACGTGTTGAC
Organism: Polaribacter sp.; assembly: GCA_029248845.1. Classification (GTDB taxonomy): domain Bacteria; phylum Bacteroidota; class Bacteroidia; order Flavobacteriales; family Flavobacteriaceae; genus Polaribacter. The sequence goes on from JAQWIO010000007.1 coordinate 21,672, forward strand.
GCTTTCAGGAAATTTTGCCTATGAAATTGAGGCCCAACCGTCTGCATATCAGTTTAGGGTTCTAGATACTACTGACGCCCTAATTTCAAGTTGGAGTAGAGAAGAAAATACCGCTGCAACAAATCCAAAATATCAATTCGAATTGAACTACAAAAAACAGTTTGAAACTAATAAAGAACACAGCTTACAAATTAGTGCATTGGGGAGTTTCTTTGGTAAAGACCAAGAATCAAAGTTCATTAACACCTTAATTACAGGAGCGGATATCCCCAATGCGCAACAAACAGAAACCGATTTTCAACAAGCCGATTACACCTTCAAAGCAGATTACGTCAACCCACTGACAGAAATTTATACTATTGAAACAGGAGTTCAATATGTTATAAACGATGTAGGTAATGATTTTGA
>JAQWIO010000032.1 GCA_029248845.1 Polaribacter sp.
TGTACCAACACTGTTTTTATAAAATAATTCTATCAAAATCAAGAAATTAAATCTCTCTAAAATAAAATAGCAGCAGATCTAAGTTGTTTGGTTTTATTGAAAGTGGAGTCCAAAAAAAAATTTGACTCTCTTTTATTTTGAGGCATTCACTAAATACACTCCAAAAAGAATAATAACAGCTCCTAAAACCTGAATAAAACTCAATGTCTCACCATCAAAAATCCCCCAAATAATTGCTACGACTGGGATTAAATAAGTGACTGATGAAGAAAATACCGGATCTGAAATCTGAACCAATTTATTGTAAATAGTTTTTGCAATACCCGTTCCAACTATAGATAATATAGCAATATATCCTAATGACTTTAATTGTATTTCTGTGGCTTTGTATGTCGTAAAGAAGTCTGTAAAACTCAAAACAATAGTTGCAGGAATTATCAACAATAAAAAGTTTCCAGTTGTAATTGCCAAAGCATCTAAATCTAATAAATATTTCTTTACCATATTTGCATTAAAAGCATACCCAACGGAAGCAATTATAACCAAAAATGCATACCAATAATTCTGACTTGGATGTAAATCAGCACCTTTTAGAATCAAAATTAAAGTTCCAAACAAACCAACTAAAATTCCCGTAAGTTGATTCTTTTTAAAGGAAAATCCAAACACTAAAGCTCCAAAAATTAGTGTATTAAAAGGTGTAAATGAATTTAAAATTGAAACGATGGAACTATCTATATTAGAAATTGCAAAAGCAAACAAAAAACCAGGAATAAAAGTACCAGTCAGAGCCGTATACATTAAATATTTCCAATGTTTTTTTTTAATTTTTTTAATGGATGGGAAAGCAAACAACAACATAAATATAGAAGTAAATATCATTCTTAAAGCACCTATTTGAATTGGCGTAACTCCAATAAGTGCTTTTTTAATTAGAATAAAAGAGCTACCCCAAACAATAGATAGCACTATTAGATAAACCCACTTTTGCTGTTGATTATTCATTTGTTATGAAAATATGGTACAAAAATCGGATAAAACTTTAGATATTCGCTTTATTCTTAATAAATTTGTACGATACTTAAATAGTTAAAAACATGAAAACTCTAAAATTTATATCACTATTTATAATTGCTTGTTTTATTTTAACAAGTTGTTCTTCAGAGAAAAAACAGGTTTTAAAAACTGCATCAATATCAATTAACAAACAACAGGTTTCATTAGCAATTTCTGGCATGACTTGCGAAGTAGGTTGCGCTAAAACAATTCAATCTAAATTGTCAAAAAAAGAAGGTGTTCTTACTGCTAATGTAATCTTTAAAGATAGTTTGGCAAATATAGAATTTAATGCAAATACAACCTCTAAAAAAGACTTAGTTGCTTTTGTTGATGCTATCGCTGGTGGAAATTTATACAAAGCTTCGGTTTCTTCAAAAAAAGAAAAGAAAGAATAGTATAGTTGTTGTTTTGAAAAAATAATAAATCTTAACTATAAAAACAGCTAAATCTTAGAGTAAGATTTAGCTGTTTTTTTTAATAAATTACAGCTTCTGTAACCATGTTTTTACAGCTACCTCTGTTTTTATAATTTCTTTTAAATCAGAAATAGCAACTCTTTTTTGATCCATGGTATCTCTATGTCTAATCGTTACACAATTATCTTCTAATGTATCATGATCTACAGTGATACAAAATGGAGTTCCTGCGGCATCTTGACGCCTATATCTTTTCCCAACAGCATCCTTCTCGTCATAAAAAACGTTGAAATCCCATTTTAAATCGCCCATTATTTTACGAGCAACTTCTGGCAAACCATCTTTTTTAACCAATGGTAAAACTGCTGCTTTATAAGGAGCTAAAACTGCTGGTAATTTTAAAACTGTTCTTGTGGTTCCGTTTTCTAATGCTTCTTCTTTTAGAGATTTAGAAAAAACTGCTAAAAACATTCTGTCTAAACCAATAGAAGTTTCAACTACATAGGGCACGTAGCTTTTATTTTCTTCATGATCAAAATATTGTAATTTCTTGCCCGAAAATTCTTCGTGTGCTTTTAAGTCGAAATCTGTACGAGAATGAATCCCCTCTAATTCTTTAAATCCAAAAGGGAAATTAAACTCAATATCAGCAGCAGCATCTGCATAATGTGCTAATTTATCGTGGTCATGAAAACGATAATTCTCTGCACCCATTCCTAAAGATAAATGCCATTTTAACCGTGTTTCTTTCCATTGCTCGTACCATACTTTTTGAGTTCCTGGTTTTACAAAAAATTGCATTTCCATTTGCTCAAATTCTCGCATTCTAAAAATAAACTGTCTAGCAACAATCTCATTTCTAAACGCCTTTCCTGTTTGGGCAATCCCAAAAGGGATTTTCATTCTTCCCGTTTTCTGAACATTCAAGAAATTTACAAAAATACCTTGAGCTGTTTCTGGACGTAAATATAAATCCATTGCTGTTTCCGCAGAGGCTCCAAGTTTTGTTCCAAACATTAAGTTAAACTGTTTTACATCTGTCCAATTTCTTGAACCCGTTAAAGGGTCTGCAATTTCTAGTTCTTCAATCAATAACTTTACATCAACCAAATCTTCTTGTGCTAAAGATTTACCCATTCTTGCTAAAATTGAATCTATTTTATTTTGATAACCAACAACTCTTCCATTTGTAGAAATAAATTCTTCTTTGTTAAAAGCATCACCAAAACGTTTTTGTGCTTTTGCAACCTCTTTATTAATTTTTCCTTCGATTTTAGCACAATAGTCTTCAATTAAAACATCGGCTCTGTATCGTTTTTTAGAATCTTTATTATCAATTAAAGGATCATTAAATGCATCTACATGACCGGATGCTTTCCAAGTTGTTGGATGCATTAAAATGGAAGCATCAATACCCACAATGTTTTCATGCATTTGCACCATTGCTTTCCACCAGTAATCTCTGATGTTTTTCTTTAACTCAACACCATTTTGAGCATAATCGTAAACAGCACTTAAGCCGTCATAAATTTCAGAGGACTGAAAAACATAACCATATTCTTTAGCGTGCGATAAAACTTTTTTAAAGTGATCTTCTTGTTTTGCCATAATTAGCGCAAAGATACACGTTTACAGAAATTTTTCAAGAAAAACCTTTTAAGTTTTTTATGAGCAAGTATCAAGTATTTAATATTGATATTTTTAGTTATCTTTAAGTGTAATTGCTAGAAAAAATATGGAAATTTTAGAGGATTTATTTAGAATATTTTTTCCTAAATTATGTGCTAATTGTGAAAATCATTTGACTAAAAATGAAAATATAGTCTGTACGTTTTGCAGGCATGACATGCCGCTTACCAATTTTACAAACTACTCAGAAAATAAAATAACAAAAACTTTTTACGGTAGAATTCCTTTAGAGAAAGCCACTGCTTTACTTTATTTTAGAAAAAAAGGAATCACAAAAAAACTTATTCATGAACTTAAATACGAAGGAAATGAGGAAATAGGTGCCTTTTTCGGTAATTGGTTAGGAGAAATCATAAAAGAAAATAATGAATTTTGTGATATTGATTTCATAATTCCTGTTCCTTTACATCAAAAGAAACTGAAAAAAAGAGGATATAATCAAGTACTAAAATTTGGGGAAAGAGTAAGTTATTATCTAGAAAGACCATTGCTAGAGGAGGTATTAATAAAAACATCAACCTCAAAAACTCAAACGTTCAAAGATCGCTTTGAACGTTTGAATACTATTGATAAGCAATTTTATTTAAATGAGGTTTCGATCCTAAAAAACAAACATGTTTTATTAATTGATGACGTAATCACAACGGGAGCAACCTTGGAAGCTTGTGCAAAAAAAATACAGAAAACTGAAGGTGTAAAAATTAGTATTTTAACGATGGCTTTTACCGAGTAAAATTTATGGTTTTTAAATCAAAAATATATTGTTAATTTGTAGAAAATTACATTTTGTGAAATCAATTTTTAAATTTATTTTTTTTAGCTTTTCGATTATTATATTAATTAACTGCGCTAGAACAGGAAGACCTAATGGTGGCCCAAAAGATGAAGACGCTCCATTGTTTGTGACTTCAAATCCTCCTTATGAAACTCTTAATTTTGATAAAAAAGAAATAAAATTAAACTTTAATGAATTTATTAAACTTAAAAACTTAAACAATCAACTTTTTGTTTCTCCTCCACTAAAAAACCCTTTATTAGTATCGCCTCAGGGTTCTGCAAGTAAATTTTTAACCCTGGATATTCTTGACACTCTGAAAAAGAACACGACATATATCATAAACTTTGGGAATGCAATTGAAGACAACAATGAAGGAAATAAATTAGAAAGTTTTAAATACGTTTTCTCAACTGGTAACTATATAGATTCTCTTTCAACTTCGGGAGAAATTAGAGACGCTTATCTAGATGAAAGACCTAAAAACACCAATGTCCTATTGTATAAAATTGATAGTTCTTTTACGGATTCAATCGTTTATAATAAGAAACCTAATTTCTCCCGAAGTTGAAAG
>JAQWIO010000034.1 GCA_029248845.1 Polaribacter sp.
AAGCATACCTCCATAAACTTCATTTAAAGAGGATAAATTTTGTGCTAAAGACTCCATTTGCTCTTTTAATTTTTCTGTATTCTCTGCAACTGATTCATTTAAAACAAATTGATTGTTTGCATTTTCAACCTGAACTTTATATAAGTTGTTTAAAGTTTCCAGTTGAGTTGCAGCTAGTGACATTTGCTCATTATAACTTTTTGTTGAAGAAATAGATTCTGAAGCAGCAGATAGTCCTTCAGCAGCACCTTGAAAATTTTTCATACTCGTACCTAGGCTTTCCATTAAGCTAACATCTATTTTAGCCTCTTGTAATAAAGCATCTAATTTTTGAGCTAATAATCCTTGTGTGTCTTCTTCCTTTTCTGCTGTTAAACTTACGTCACCTAACTCAGGATATACCTTAGACCAATCTAAGTCATCTTCTGGTGTGTCAAAAGCTGAAATTGCAAAAACAATAGCTTCTACTATCAAACCTATTGTTAACATTACCCCCCCTGTAATTTCAAAAAAACCAAAAACATTTAAATTAAAATGTTGAATTTTAAATAGGGCTCCAATAATTACCACTGCTGCTCCCATTCCGTATACGAAATTCATTGTTTTTTTGTAAGTTTTTGTCTGTGCCATTTTTTTTATTTTTAATTTTTAGTTAGTGTTGTTCCAATATAGTTCTGTACGGTTCTAAAACCAATGTAACTTCTTGCTGTATCTGCATATTCAAAATCTCTAGAGGCTACTTCTAAAAAATATGCGACATCTTTCCAAGAACCACCTCGAATAATTTTTCTTTTATTTTTTCGATCTTCTACATTTGGATTCATTGTTGAAGCCATATAATAGGATGATAAATTATATGCTGTATTTGTCCATTCTGAAACGTTACCTGCCATATTATACAACCCGTAATCATTAGCGTTAAATGACATTGCCTCCATTGTATAAAGTGCCCCATCTACTGCATAATTCCCTCTTACAGGTTTAAAATTTGCTAGGAAGCACCCTCGATCACTAGTTGTTCCTCCTGTACCCCATGGATAGGTAGCAAATTCTAAACCACCTCTTGCAGCATACTCCCACTCTGCCTCTGTTGGCAATCTAAAATCTGGAACTGTTATTGCATTTTTTTTACCTTTTAAATAGTCATTTTTCTTTTTCGTTCTCCAATGACAAAAAGCATTTGCCTGTTTCCAAGAAACACCAACTACTGGATAATCTCCATAAGACTGGTGATAAAAATAATCTTGATGCATTGGATCATTATAAGAATAATTAAAATCTTTTACCCAAACTGTTGTATCTGGGTAAATATTTACTATTTCAGTTTTTACAAAGTCTTTTCTATTACCTCCTTTTCTGGCAGCATTGTCTCTATCAAACCAAGAGTATTTATATTTTAAAAATTTTACATTAAAAGTAGGAACACCATCGACAGCTTCTTCTCTTGAAATAAACAGAGAATCCATCACTTCAACATAATCTAAATCTGGAAAATCTTCTTTTTGCCAAATTAGTTCTTCTTCCCAATTTAAAGGTTTAATCGTATCAAAACTATAATAATTTTCATACATGTATTTTTGATAAGCTGACGCATCTGCAGTGTCTGAAACCTTAAATGCATAATTTTGAATTCCTCCTGAAGGTCCATCTCCATTTGCATCTGGAGTTGCACCTAGAGCCGCAAATTCTGCTTGATCCGCAAGCTTTGTTCTTACCACAGAATCTCTTACCCAAAACACAAATTCTTTATATTCGTTATTTGTAATTTCTGTTTCATCCATATAATAGGGTCTTATGGTAACCGTTTTAGTTGGAGTACTCATCGTACCGATTACATCTTGATCTTGTTTACCCATTGTGAATGAACCTCCAGGAATTAAAGCCATACCAAATGGTTTTTCTGAAAACCATTTCTTCTTATACTTCACTCCCATCAATTCACCTCTATCATTAGAGCCACAACTATAAAGAACTATTGTTAAAAGGGCAAATATTACTGTTTTCTTCATGTTCTAAAATATCTATACTATAATTTTTGTAAACCTATTGTTATTTTTTTTAAAACAATTTTATGTTTGTTTTTTTGTATTGTAAAATTCAATTTTATTTGATTACACCAATTTACTCATTGCTTTGTACCATTTTTCTGGCATAATTTGCTTTGTTGCATCTATATAATCTTTATGAGTACATGGTATTAACGCATGTCTTTTGTATTTATTATCTGATAAAATTTTTATCTCTATCCACCATCTTCCAGATTTATTGCTTTTATAAAAGGTTAGTGGATCGTCCTCTTCCAATAATACGGTAAACTTTTGATAATTCTCTTTTGCTGAAAATGGATAATCTTTAACTCTAAAACTTACACCTTCAATAAAATACCAAATCATTTGAGAAATTAAATTTGCTGTTTGATGATGGGTGTCGTATTTAAAATTGTATTCATAAATTCCAAAAGAAGATACCTTATCACTTATACCAGCATATCTAGAAATTGCACAAATTTCATCTCCATAAAACCCATTAGCAGAGGCATTCTTATTTCCAGGAGCTTCACTTTGTCTTACAGCGCCTATATCAATAGAAACAATATCAGCATTTCTAAAAACAGGTTCAATATTTTCTAATTCCTTTACATTTCCTAACCTACAGGTATCAAAAAATAAGTTATCTAATAATTCAATCTCTTCTCTTGAATTAAAATAAGTTTGATAGCCAACATTACTAAAGTTAAACAAATTGTTTGGTTCTTGCATAATTATTTTACTCAAGTACGACTGTGATGTTAATTCATCATCTAAATTCCCTAAATCAAAACGACTATCAACGGCAGCAATATTAACTGTTTGCTCCAATGAGTCATAAGCCCTATAGTTGACGTATGTAATATCTTGACCTCCTCCAATAATAATCGGGATGATATTCTTCTTCAGTAGGTTTGTTATTATTTCTGAAACAGCAAAATAAGTATCTGAAACAGAATTTCCTTTTAAAACATTCCCTAAATCAGCAATTTGAGTCTTCCAGTTACCAGGAAATAACTCGTATAATTTGGTTCTGATAAAATGTAAATTTTCTCCACAACCAAAATTATTTTCTGAATTACGATCTTCTTGAACACCTAAAATTGCTATTTGTATATTTTCTAAGTTAGGAAAACCCTCTTGGTGTGAGTGAATCCTAATTTTATTCCCCAAACATAAAGGCGACAATAACTCTAAATGAGCTACAACCGATTCTTTTACAGGGTATATAAAATCTTGAAACATCAATTTTTTTTAATGACATGCAATATACTAAACTATTATTTCTTTTTGGTGGTTTTTTTAGCCGTTTTTATCTTTTTTTGAGCTTTTTTTTTCGGTGTTTTAGCTTCTATCATTTTTACAGCTTCAGCTTTAGAAAGTTTTTCTATTGAGGTTGTTTTTGGTAATTCTATCTTGATTTTCCCTTTCAAAACGTTGAATCTACCCCATCTAGCTTTTTCAACACGAATCCCAACATCTTCCCAATTATGAATTACTTTGTCAATTTCTTTTTGTTTTTTAACTTCAATTAGCTCAACAATATCTTCATATGAGAGCGTGTCAAAATCATACTTTTTACTGACATTGATAAACATAGAATTCCACTTGATAAATGGGCCAAAACGTCCAACTCCTTTTTGAACTGGCAATTCTTCATAATGAGCAATTGGTGCGTCCGCTTTTTGTTTGGCAATAATTAATTCTTCAGCTCTTGACAAATCAACCTCCATTGGATTCTCTCCTTTATCTAGAGAGACAAACATTTTTCCAAAACGAATATAAGGACCAAAACGTCCGTTAGAAACAATCACTTCTTCCGCCTCATATATCCCTAAAGTTTTTGGTAATAAAAACAATTCTAGAGCTTCTTCTAAAGAGATAGTTCCTAAATTTTGGGAGGTATTTAAACTAGCAAATTGCTTTTCTTCATCCTCTGGGGCACCAATTTGTGCTATAGGACCAAATTTACCTAAACGAACTAAAACGGTCTTTCCAGATACTGGATGTTTCCCTAAAATACGTTCACCACTTTCTCTTTCTGCATTCTCCTTTACATCCTCTACAGTTTCATGAAATGTATTGTAAAAGCCTTTGATCATTTCTGTCCAGTTTTCTTCACCTTCAGAAATATCATCAAAAGAAGATTCTACTTTGGCTGTAAATCCAAAATCTAAAATATTAGAGAAGTTAGCCACCAAAAAGTCATTTACAATATTTCCTATATCTGTTGGGACTAATTTGTTTTTGTTAGATCCGGTTTTCTCTGACAGTAATTGAATTTTAACTCGCCCTGCTGCTAACATTAATTGTTCATAATTTCGTTCTTCCCCCTCATTTTGGCCTTTTTCTATATAGCCTCTTCTCTGAACTGTAGAAATTGTTGGCGCATAAGTAGAGGGCCTACCAATACCCAGTTCTTCTAACTGTTTTACTAAAGAAGCTTCTGTAAAACGATAAGGCGGACTCGTAAATCTTTGAGTTGCATTTATAAAAGTATACTCTAATTTTTCACCAACTTTTAAAACTGGTAGTATTCCAGCTTGCTCCTCATCTTCATTATCATTCCCCTCTAAATAAACTTTTAAGAAGCCTTCAAACTTTATCATCTCTCCATTTGCCGTGAAGATTTTTGAGTTTTCAGAATTCTCAATTTTCATATTTGTTCTCTCTAACTGAGCATCACTCATCTGTGAAGCTAAAGTTCTTTTCCAAATAAGGTCATACAACCTGTTTTGATCATATTCTGTATCTGCAGTATGCCTTTTCATGTTTGTAGGTCTGATTGCTTCATGGGCTTCTTGAGCTCCTTTTGCTTTCGATTTAAAAACACGTTGTTTGCTGTATTCTTTTCCGTAATAATTCGTAATTTCTGCTGCCGCTGCATCTCTTGCATCTGCAGATAAATTTACACTATCTGTTCTCATATAAGTAATCAAACCTGCCTCATACAAACGTTGTGCAACTTGCATTGTTTTGGCCACAGGAAAACCTAATTTTCTAGAAGCCTCTTGCTGTAAGGTTGATGTAGTAAATGGAGCTGCTGGAGATTTTTTAGCTGGCTTTTTTGTTAAATCAGCTATTGTAAAATCTGCATTTGAACATGATTTTAAAAACTTTTCAGCGTCATTTTTAGAATCAAAATTCTTTGGAATGGTCGCTTTAAAAGTTTTTCCTTCAATATTAGAAAATTCTGCAGCAACTTTATAATGTGATTGGGTTGTAAATTCTTGAATGCTTCTTTCTTTCTCTACAATTAACCTTACTGCAACAGACTGCACTCTTCCTGCAGACAAACCTCCCTTAACTTTTCGCCATAGAACTGGTGATAATTCATACCCAACAAGTCTGTCTAAAACTCTACGCGCTTGTTGTGCGTTTACCATATTATAGTCTATATCTCTGGGGTTTTGAACTGCTTTTAAAATAGCATTTTTTGTTATTTCATGAAAAACAATACGTTTTGTATTTTCATCTTTTAAGTCCAATTGTTCCTTTAAATGCCACGCAATGGCTTCTCCTTCTCTATCCTCATCACTAGCCAACCAAACAGTTTCTGCTTTTTTAGCTAAAGATTTCAACTTTTTAACTACAGGTTTTTTATCATCTGAAACTATATATTTTGGACTAAAATCGCCTTCTACGTTTATACCTAATTCTTTTGATGGTAAATCTGATATATGACCATAACTCGATTCTACTTGAAAATCTTTTCCAAGAAATTTTTCAATGGTTTTTGCTTTTGCTGGTGACTCTACAATTACTAAATTCTTTGCCATTTGTCTTACTTTTGTCGCTAAAAACGTTCTAAAACGTCTTATTTTTTACTGCAAAAGTAGTCAGTTTTTTGTTAAAAAAAATTATTTCATCAATTTTCAATAAATAATAATTAAAAATACTGAATTATTTTTTCTGCCAAGTTGTCATATAAATTCAAATTTGGTTGTATCTTTGTATACCTTTAGATGATAAATTTTTAGATGAAATACGTAGAAAAAGTCATAGACGAAAAAATACAAGGAAAGGCCCTTGTTACAGAAAATAAAAAGCAAAACACCAAAAAATTATTCATAGAAAGCTATGGCTGTCAAATGAATATGAATGATAGTGAGATTGTTGCTGCTATTCTTGACAAAGAGGGATATAACACAACTCAAATCCTAGAAGAAGCAGATTTAGTTTTAGTAAATACTTGCTCAATTAGAGAAAAAGCAGAAACTACAGTTCGCAGAAGATTACAGAAATATAATGCTGTAAAAAAAGTAAATAAAAATATGAAAGTAGGCGTTTTAGGCTGTATGGCAGAACGTTTAAAAGAGAAATTCTTAGAAGAAGAAAAAATAGTTGACTTAGTTGTTGGCCCAGATGCCTATAAAGATTTACCCAATTTACTTGAAGAAGTTCATGAAGGTAGAGATGCTGTAAATGTAATTTTATCGAAAGAAGAAACCTACGGGGATATTTCTCCCGTAAGATTAAATTCTAATGGGGTTTCTGCATTTGTATCCATTACAAGAGGTTGTGACAATATGTGTACTTTCTGTGTAGTTCCTTTTACCAGAGGACGAGAAAGAAGTCGAGATCCAAAAAGTGTTTTAAATGAAATTAAAACAATGGTGGATAAAAATTTTAGAGAAATTACACTGCTCGGCCAAAATGTTGACAGTTTTTTGTGGTTTGGGGGGGGGTTAAAAAAAGATTTCAAAAAAGCATCAGAAATGGCACGGGCAACAGCTGTTAATTTTGCACAATTGTTAGACATGTGCGCTACAGAATTTCCAAAAACACGGTTTCGCTTTTCTACATCCAATCCTCAAGACATGAGTTTGGATGTAATTCACACCATGGCAAAACACAAAAATATTTGCAAATACCTTCATTTACCTGTCCAAAGTGGAAGCAACGCAATGTTAAAGGCGATGAACAGACAGCACACACGAGAAGAATATATGGAATTGGTTGATAACATCTATAAAATTATTCCTGAAATGTCTTTATCACAAGACATAATTGTTGGTTTTTGTGGAGAAACTGAACAAGATCATCAAGACACATTAGAGTTAATGAACTATGTAAAATACGATTTTGGTTTTATGTTTGCGTATTCTGAAAGACCGGGAACCTTAGCTGGAAACAAAATGGATGATAACATTCCTCATGCTATAAAAAAACGCAGATTACAAGAAGTTATTGATTTACAACAAGAGCACGCTTTGTATAGAACACAACAACATCTTGGAAAAACCGAAGAGGTATTAATTGAAGGAACTTCAAAGAAAAACTCGAACGAATGGAAAGGAAGAAACACGCAAAACACAGTAATTGTTTTCCCCAAAGAACACTATAAACTAGGAGATTTTGTAAATGTAAAAGTAGAGAATTGTACTTCAGCAACCCTAAAAGGAACTGCAGTTGGCTATTCAGATAATAATTAAAAAAACAAGAGAACAGTATATCTTTATATTTTTTCTCTCTATTCTAAATAAAAATGGAAAACTTACAAGCATTAAAACAACGTTTTGGAATTATCGGTAACGATATTCACCTCAACAGGGCTTTAGAAAAAGCAGTAAGGGTTGCTCCTACTGATATTTCTGTTTTGGTTACTGGTGAAAGTGGAGTTGGTAAAGAAAGTATCCCTAAAATAATACACTCATTATCTCACAGAAAACATGCAAAATATATTGCTGTAAATTGTGGAGCAATTCCCGAAGGAACTATAGATAGTGAGCTTTTTGGTCACGAAAAAGGCGCTTTTACTGGCGCAACACAAGACAGGAAAGGATATTTTGAAGTTACCGATGGTGGTACCATTTTTTTAGATGAAGTTGGAGAACTTCCTTTAACAACTCAAGTACGACTGCTGCGTGTGTTAGAAAATGGTGAATTTATAAAAGTAGGTTCATCAAAAGTATTAAAAACAAATGTTAGAATTGTTGCAGCTACCAACGTTAACATGCAGTCTGCAATTGAAAAAGAAAAATTTAGAGAAGACCTATATTACAGGTTAAGTACCGTTGAAATTCATATACCCGCTTTAAGAGATCGTAATGAAGATATTCATTTACTCTTTAGAAAATTTGCTTCGGATTTTGCACAAAAATATAGAATGCCTTCCATTCGATTGGATGAAAATGCTGTGACTGTTTTATTAAACTATCGATTCCCTGGAAATATCAGACAATTAAAGAATTTAGCAGAACAAATTTCTATAATTGAAGAAGAAAGAAGTGTTTCAAGTGCCAAACTTAAGCAATACTTGCCCAGCAATGATGGAAATTTACCGGCAATTATTGGGGGTAAAAAAGAGACTGATTTTTCTAATGAACGTGATATTATGTATAAGATCTTATTTGACATGCGTAATGACATCAATGACCTAAAAAAATTAACTTTAGACTTAATAAAAAACGGAAACCTTGAAGAAGTGCAAGAAGAACATCAACAGTTAATTGAAAAAATATATGGAAATAAAGAAAAACAAGAGAATAATGTTGAAGTATTAAAGATTCCTCAAAACTCATCCCCAGAAAAAGATTATGATTTTATTGAGACCATAGAAGAAGATGAATCTTTATCTTTACAAGAGAAAGAGATTGAAATGATTAAAAGATCTCTTGAGAAAAACAGCAATAAACGAAAATTAGCTGCCAAAGAACTAGGAATCTCTGAAAGAACATTGTATCGAAAAATCAAACAATACGACCTTTAACTTATGAGAAAAATTATAGCATCCGCTCTATTATTAGTTAGTTCAGTTTTATTAATTGCTTGTGGCGCCTATTCATTTACGGGAGGAAGTACTGGAGATGCAAAAACAATACAAATCGATTTTTTTTCAAACCAAGCTCCCTTGGTTGAACCAACCTTAAGTCAGCGTTTTACTCAAGATTTACAAGATTTATTTACACGTCAAACAAATTTAACACTAACTAAGTCAAATGGTGACTTGTACTTTAGTGGTGAAATCACGGGTTACAGAGTAAATCCTATGAGTGCTACAGCTGCTCAAACTGCAGCGCAAAACAGACTCACAGTTACTATTAATGTTAGATTTGTAAATAAATTGATAGAAAAGGATGATTTTGAGAAACAGTTTTCTTTTTATTCAGATTTTGATGCAAATGCACAACTTACAGGCGGTGTTTTAGAAGCTGCTTTGGATGAAATAATAGAAAGAATTACACAAGATATTTTTAACGCTTCAGTAGCAAAATGGTAGTTTCAAAATTTATATCAATCATAGAAAAAAAACAAAAGATTCAGCAGTTAGAAACTACTGAATTAAGAGCTATTATTGAAAAATATCCTTATTTTCAAGCCGCTAGAGTACTGTATTTAAAGGGATTAAAAAATCAAGATAGCTATAAATACAATAATGAATTAAAACTGACGGCTTCTTTCACATCAGATAGAACTGTTTTATTTACTTATATAACGACCAAAAATTTCGAGAATCATCAAAAAGAGTTGCATCAGCAGATCTCTGAAAAAATTTCAGAACAGAACTTCATAAAAACCTCCTCTGAATCCATCGCCAACATAACAGAAAGTCATACTGATGTAAAAAAAGAGTTAGGAATTGGTTTGCCAATTTTATTTTCATCAAAAGAGAACCATTCTTTTAATGAATGGATGCAAATTTCAACTAAAAAACCAATCGAAAGGAGTCTTGAAAAACAAGCTCAAAAGCCTATTGAAAAAGAAGAGCTAATTGATACATTTATTAAAAATAACCCAAAAATTAAACGGTTATCAAAAGAAAAAGTAGCGATGGTACCTGTTATAGAAGACAAACAAGACTCATCTCTAATGACAGAAACTTTAGCCAAAGTCTATTTAGAACAAAAAAAGTTTGAAAACGCCATACAAGCATACAGAATTTTAAGTTTGAAATATCCAGAAAAAAGTGGTTTCTTTGCAGACCAAATAAAAAGAATACAAATTTTACAAAAAAATAAATCATGAGTTACACAGCATTTCTAATTCTAATTTTGATTGTAGCCATTGCATTAATCTTAATAGTAATGGTTCAAAACCCCAAAGGCGGTGGATTATCTTCCTCTTTTGGAGGTGGTGGAGGACAATCTTTAGGAGGCGTTCAAAACACAAACAATTTTTTAGATAGAACAACTTGGACGCTAGCAATTGCTATGTTTGCATTAATTTTATTAGCTAACTTTGCAATACCTAGAAGTGGAGACAATAATTTTAATTTAGAAAACACTTTAGAAGGTATTGAATCGAGTGCTCCAATTGAGAATACAATTCCTACAACCAATGATACTATAAAATAAGAATCATTTAAGAAAAATAAATAAATGCCAATGAAAATGACACGTTGGCATTTTTTTATGTCTCTATTTTAAAAAACAATTCATTCAAAGAAAAATTGTCAGTTTTATTAAAATGGCATAATTTCTGAACTTATTTTTTTAAATTTAAAATACAATTCAACCAATTAAAAAATATAAAATGGGCGTACACATTAAACCTTTAGCAGACAGAGTTCTTGTAGAACCTGCTCCAGCAGAAACGAAAACAGCATCCGGATTAATTATACCTGATAACGCAAAAGAGAAACCCCAGAAAGGAACGGTAGTTGCCGTTGGAAAAGGGAAAGTTGATGAACCTTTAACTGTAAAAGTTGGAGACACTGTTTTGTATGGAAAATATGGAGGTACAGACTTAAAATTAGAAGGTGTAGATTATTTAATGATGCGTGAATCTGATATTCTAGCAATCATATAAGACGTATTCCTTTTTGGATGTTCATCACTTAAAAATCAAACTTAAAAATAAAACACTAATAATTTTAGCGAAAAAGCAAATTTGCAAAATAGCTAAAATCTAAACCTAAAATAATGGCAAAAGATATAAAATTTGATATTGAAGCAAGAGACGGATTAAAACATGGAGTGGATGCTTTAGCAAATGCAGTAAAAGTAACATTGGGTCCTAAAGGAAGAAACGTAATTATTTCTAAATCCTTTGGCGCACCAACAGTCACTAAAGATGGAGTTTCCGTTGCAAAAGAAATTGAACTCGAAAATGAGCTTGAGAATATGGGAGCTCAAATGGTAAAGGAAGTTGCTTCTAAAACTAATGATTTAGCTGGAGATGGAACCACAACAGCAACTGTACTAGCTCAAGCAATCGTAAAAGAAGGCTTAAAAAATGTTGCTGCAGGTGCCAATCCTATGGATTTAAAACGTGGTATCGACAAAGCCGTCTCAGCCATTGTTTCCGATTTAGATAAACAAGCAAAAAAAGTTGGTAATTCGTCAGAAAAAATAAAACAAATTGCCGCAATTTCTGCAAACAATGACAATACTATAGGAGAATTAATAGCTACTGCTTTTACCAAAGTTGGTAAAGAAGGTGTTATTACTGTTGAAGAAGCCAAAGGAATGGAAACCTATGTAGACGTTGTTGAAGGAATGCAGTTTGACAGAGGGTATTTATCTCCTTATTTTGTTACTGACGCAGATAAGATGATTGCTGATTTAGAGAATCCATATATTTTATTATTCGACAAGAAAATTTCCAACTTGCAGGAGATTCTTCCAATTTTAGAACCTGTTTCTCAATCTGGAAGACCTTTATTAATTATTGCTGAAGATGTAGACGGGCAAGCATTGGCTACTTTAGTTGTAAATAAATTACGAGGTGGATTAAAAATTGCTGCTGTTAAAGCACCAGGATTTGGTGACAGAAGAAAAGCAATGTTAGAAGATATTGCTATTTTAACCGGTGGAACTGTTATTTCTGAAGAAAGAGGTTTTTCATTAGAAAATGCAACTTTAGATCTTTTAGGAACCGCTGAAACAATTACAATTGATAAAGACAATACAACCATCGTAAACGGTTCTGGAGACGCTTCAACAATTAAAGCAAGAGTGAACCAAATTAAAGCTCAAATTGAAACGACAACTTCAGATTACGATAGAGAAAAATTACAAGAACGTTTGGCTAAATTGGCTGGTGGTGTTGCAGTTTTATATGTTGGTGCTGCTTCTGAAGTAGAAATGAAAGAAAAGAAAGACAGAGTTGATGATGCACTACATGCCACAAGAGCCGCTGTTGAAGAAGGTATTGTTGCTGGTGGTGGTGTTGCATTAGTTCGCGCTAAAAAAGTTCTAGAAAAATTAACTACAGAAAATTTAGACGAAACTACAGGTGTACAGATAATTAATAGAGCGATTGAAGCTCCTTTAAGAATTATTGTTGACAATGCTGGAGGAGAAGGATCTGTTGTTTTAAATAAAATTTTAGAAGGTAAAAAAGATTTTGGGTATGACGCTAAATCTGATGAGTATGTTGATATGTTAGAAGCTGGAATTATAGACCCTAAAAAGGTAACTAGAGTTGCATTAGAAAATGCTGCTTCAGTTGCTGGTATGATTTTAACTACTGAATGTGCTTTGATTGACATTAAAGAAGATGCTCCTGCTGCCGCAATGCCTCCAATGGGTGGTGGTATGCCTGGAATGATGTAGAAATATGTTTTCGGAAGTAAAGACTTCTTGTCTTTATCATGAAATAATAAAAAATCCGATAGAACTTCTATCGGATTTTTTACTTTCAAAAGAAATAATTTAATCCTGTTTTTGCTGCTTTTTCAAACCACCTTCGTGGTCTAAAACAATCTCTTCATCTCTATATTTACAACAAGGATCAAGAGAATTATAAGCTTTGTCTGTTGCCGTTAATTTTTCTGTATCTAAACCCACAATA
>JAQWIO010000073.1 GCA_029248845.1 Polaribacter sp.
AACTAATCGTGTAATTATGAACACATTAAGTTACAAAACAGTATCAGCAAACAGCGCTACCGTAAACAAGGAGTGGGTTTTAGTTGATGCGGACGGGCAAACGTTGGGTCGTCTATCTTCTAAAGTAGCAAAGCTAATTAGGGGTAAATACAAACCAAACTATACTCCTCACGTAGATTGTGGAGACAACGTAGTTATTATCAACGCAGAAAAAATTGTTTTAACGGGTAACAAATGGAGAGATAAATCTTATATTCGTCACACAGGGTATCCAGGAGGACAAAGATCATTAACTGCAACAGAAATGTTTGAGAAAGATCCTACAAGATTAATCGAAAAAGCAGTAAAAGGAATGTTGCCTAAAAATATTTTAGGAGCAGCATTATTCAGAAACTTGTATGTATACGCAGGTGGAGAACACAAACAAGCAGGTCAAGAACCTAAAGCTATTAACCTTAACGATCTTAAATAATGGATACAGTACACAAAATCGGTAGAAGAAAAACAGCAGTTGCTCGTGTTTATCTTTCTGAAGGAAAAGGAGCTATTACCGTAAACAACAAAGATTATAAAAGTTACTTCACAACAGGAACTTTACAATATAAAGTACAACAACCTTTAATGTTAACAGAAAGCTTGACATCTTACGATATCAAAGTTAATGTATACGGAGGTGGTGTTACAGGACAGGCAGAAGCTATTCGTTTAGCAATCACAAGAGCATTGGTATTTATCAATCCAGATCATAGAGCTATCCTGAAACCAGAAGGTTTATTAACACGTGATCCAAGAATGGTTGAACGTAAAAAATTCGGACAGAAAAAAGCACGTAAAAAATTCCAATTCTCGAAACGTTAATATATTACAGAATCATTACTGTATTATATCCTATCGAGAACTGTTATTATTAAAAATTAATATTAAACAGTTTAGTATCTAAATATATAAGACTCATAACAGACTACTTATATATTGATTTCAAAAACAGAAAGTAAACACATTTAAAAAATGGCAACCGTAAATATTCAAGAATTATTAGATAGTGGTGTACACTTTGGTCACCTAACTAGAAAATGGAACCCAAATATGGCTCCATACATTTATACAGAAAGAAATGGTGTACACATCATCGATTTGTATAAAACAGCAGCAAAAATAGAAGAAACTTCAGACGCTTTAAAAAAGATTGCAAACTCTGGACGTAAAATTTTATTTGTTGCTACAAAAAAACAAGCAAAAGATATTGTTACAGAAAAAGCAAAATCAGTAAACATGCCTTTCATTACAGAGAGATGGCCAGGTGGTATGTTAACAAACTTTGTAACGATTAGAAAAGCTGTTAAAAAAATGGCTCATATTGATAGAATGAAGTTAGATGGATCTTTTGATGCGTTATCAAAAAGAGAGAAGCTACAAATCAATCGTCAGAGAGAAAAACTTGAAAAGAATTTAGGCTCTATTTCAGATATGACTCGTTTACCTGGAGCTTTATTTGTTGTAGATATTAAGAAAGAACATATTGCAGTTGCAGAAGCTCAAAAACTAAACATTCCAATTTTTGCAATGGTAGATACAAACTCTGATCCAAGATTAGTAGACTATGTAATTCCAGCAAATGACGATGCTTCTAAATCTATAGACAAAGTATTATCTTTTGTTACTGATGCTATTGCTGAAGGATTATCAGATAGAAAGTCAGAAAAAGAAAAAGTAGCCAAAAAGGAAGAGGCAAAAGCACAAGAAGCTCCTAAAAAAGAGAAAGTTGCTAAAGAAGTAGAAACTCCAGAGGAAGTAGAAACCAAAGCTGAAACTCCAAAAAAAGTAAAAAAGGTAGCTAAAAAGAAAGAAACTAAAGCGAAGGCTTCTAAAAAAGAAGAAACTAAAGTAGAAGCTCCAGAGGCTTCTTCTGAAGAGACAAAATAATTATAACTAAAAAATATACATAACATGGAAACAGTAAAGATAAGTGCTGCTGATGTTAAAAAGTTAAGAGAGGCTACTGGAGCAGGAATGATGGACTGTAAAAAGGCATTGGTTGAAGCTGCTGGTGAATTCGATAAAGCAATTGATATTTTACGTAAAAAAGGTCAAAAAATTGCAGCTAAAAGAGCAGATAGAGCTTCTACAGAAGGAGTTGCAGTAACAAAAATTAATGCCGAAAAAACTGTTGGTGTAGCAATCGTTTTAGCTTGCGAAACCGATTTTGTTGGTAAAAACGAATCTTTTGTTGCTTTGGGTAGTCAATTCGCTGATATCGCTTTAAACTTCACCAACAAAGAAGCTTTTTTAGCAGCAGATTTTGGAGGAATGACAGTCGCTAATAAATTAATTGAACAAACAGGCGTTATTGGAGAAAAACTAGAAATCACATCTTTTGAAAGAATCGAAGCTGCTTATGTTGGTGCTTACACTCATATTGGTAAAATTGCAGCTTTAGTTGGTTTATCTTCAGCTGTAGATAATGCTGAAGTTTTATCTAAAGATGTAGCGATGCAAGTTGCTTCCATGGGAGCAACTACTCTATCATACAAAGATTTTGACCCTACATTTGTTGCTGCTGAAACAGAAGCTAGAATTGCAGTAATCGAAAAGGATAATATTGAATTAGAAAGGTTAGGGAAAACATTAAAAAATGTTCCTCAATACATTTCTATGTCTCAATTATCAGACGAAGTTTTAGCAAAAGCTGAAGAAGCTGCAAAAGCTGAATTGGCTGCTGAAGGAAAACCAGAAAAAATTTGGGATCGAATTTTACCAGGAAAAATGGAAAGATTCATTTCTGACAATACAACTTTAGATATGGAACAGTGTCTTTTAGACCAATCTTTTATTAAAGATGAAAAGAAAAATGTTGCGCAATATGTTAAAACATATGGTGATGTTGAAGTTACCTCTTTTAAAAGAGTAACTTTAGGATAGGTTTCTAATGTGACGTCTTGAAATAACGTTACAGAATTAATAAACTAAAGGCAGTGATAAAAAATCACTGCCTTTTTTCTTTTTGTAAGATTTTCTTTTGATTGTGCATTTGATTAGGAGTAAGTATATATCCGATGGCGCAGATATGCCACAACAGTGTTAGCAGATAGACTCATAATTTTCGAATAAAAAACCTCGCAAATTTGGTTTTTTTTTATTTATCAGAAAAAGGAAACTCAAAAAAATTGCTTAATTTTGCTTGCATAAGCAAACAAAGTATGAAATACAATAGAATCCTTT
This sequence comes from Polaribacter sp., assembly GCA_029248845.1. GTDB lineage: Bacteria > Bacteroidota > Bacteroidia > Flavobacteriales > Flavobacteriaceae > Polaribacter. Next base: position 3,220 of record JAQWIO010000073.1, read on the forward strand.
TAAAATTAAGTGGAGAGGCATTAATGGGAGATAGACTCTATGGTATAGACCCTAAACGTCTTTCTGAATACGCAAAAGAAATAAAAGAAGTTGTTGCTAAAGGAATAGAAATTGCTATTGTTATTGGTGGAGGAAATATCTTTAGAGGTGTTGCTGGTGCTGCAAATGGTATGGATCGAGTTCAAGGAGATCATATGGGCATGTTAGCAACATGTATCAACGGATTAGCACTGCAAAGTGCTCTTGAAGATGAAGGAGTTAATACACGTTTGCAAACAGCTCTCGAAATTAAAGAAATTGCAGAACCATACATAAAAAGAAAGGCTATTCGTCATTTAGAAAAAGGGCGGGTTGTTATTTTTGGAGCAGGTACAGGAAACCCATATTTCACTACGGATACAGCAGCAGTTCTTCGTGCTATTGAAGTAAATGCTGATGCAATTTTAAAAGGGACTCGTGTCGATGGAATTTACAATGTTGATCCAGAAAAAAATAAAAATGCTGTAAAATATGAAACGATAACCTTTAAAAATGTTATTGAAAAAGGGTTAAAAGTTATGGACATGACTGCATTTACACTAAGCGAAGAAAATAACTTACCAATCATCGTTTTTGACATGAATACAAATGGAAATTTAATAAAATTAATTTCTGGCGAAAAAATTGGAACGATTGTTAATAATCAATAATCATAATCTTTTTAAAAATCACCAAAGATGAACGAAGAAATTGAATTTATTTTAGATACAGCAAAAGAAGCGATGCATAATGCAATTGAACATTTAATAAAAGAATTGCGATCTATTAGAGCCGGAAAAGCAACTCCTTCCATGCTAGCGAATGTAATGGTAGATTATTATGGATCACAAACTCCATTAAGTCAAGTCGCTAATGTTAATACCCCAGATGCTCGAACAATAAGTATACAACCTTGGGAAAAGAATATGCTTCAAGAAATTGAAAAAGCAATTCAATTAGCAAATTTAGGTTTCAACCCAATGAATAATGGAGAGGTAATCATGATCAATGTTCCGCCGCTAACAGAAGAAAGAAGAATTGATCTGGCAAAACAATCAAAAGCAGAAGCAGAACATGCTAAAGTTGGGATAAGAAATGCTCGTAAAGACGCGAACAATGATATTAAAAAAATAGCTGTTTCTGACGATATGAAAAAAAATGCTGAAGATGATGTGCAAAAATTAACAGATGCATTTGTAAAAGACATTGACGAAAAGGCTTCTCTAAAAGAGAAAGAAATAATGAAAGTTTAAAGCCAACTTCGAACAAAAAAATAGTGTCTCCAAACACTTTTTTTTATAAGCACTTCAAATAATTTAATATAAAATGAATTTCTGGACAAAAGTTGCAGGCCTCATCTTGAGAAATCGTTATTTGGTTTTATTGGGAATTGCAATCATTACTGGGCTATTAGCATCACAAATGAAGTATATGAGATTTTCATATACTGAAGCAAACCTGTTACCAGAAGATCATACAGTTAATCTAGAATACAATCGATTTTTAGATATTTTTGGAGAGGAAGGAAATTTGATTATTTTAGGAGTAAAAGACACAACTGTTTTTACTCCTAAAAAATTTAATGCTTGGAATAATTTAGTGCATAAGTTTACTACATTAGATGAAATAGATTTTACCCTTTCTATAGCAGATATTCAAGAATTAAAAAAAGATATCAAAAAAAGAAAATTTATTTTAAAACCGCTCTACGAAAAAGAACCAACAACAACAAAAGAGGTTTCTGAAATTAAAAAACAACTTTTTGAAAAACTCCCTTTTTACGATAATTTATTATTTAATAAAGAAACAGGAACGCTTCAAACTGCAATTTATATTAAGAAAGAAATCATCAATACTCCAAAACGAAGAGAATTCGTTTTTAACACTCTGATACCAACTATAAAGGAATTTGAGCAAAAAAATAAGATCGATGTTCGAGTTTCTGGAATGCCATACATTAGAACTCTTAATGCGCAAAATATACAAAATGAAATTGCTCTTTTTGTTGGAGGTGCCTTAGGAATTACCGCGATTATTTTCTTCTTTTTCTTTCGATCTTTTAGAGCTACTTTTATTACACTATTGGTAGTAATGATTGGAGTTACCTGGGCTTTCGGATTTATTGGATTGTTTAGATATGAAATCACTGTTTTGTCTGCTTTAATACCTCCTTTAATTATTGTAATTGGAGTACCAAATGCTGTTTTCCTTATCAATAAATACCAACAAGAAATAAAGAAACACGGTCAACAAGCAAAAGCACTACAACGTGTAATTTCTAAAATAGGAAATTCTACTTTAATGACTAATATTACAACGGCATCTGGTTTTGCAACCTTTGTTTTTGTTAAAAGCAGCTTGCTAAGAGAGTTTGGAATATTAGCTTCAGTAAATATTATTAGCATTTTTATTTTAGCGTTACTAATCATTCCTATCTTATATAGTTTTATGTCGATTCCTAAGAAAAAGCACTTAAATCATCTTGAAAAAAGGTGGATTGAAAACGTGGTTGATTGGATGGAAAAAATGGTTCGGAACCACAGAATCACTATTTATTTTACAACTGTAATTGTAATAATAGCTGGAATTATTGGTGTTTATAAAATTAAAGTATCAGGAAGTTTGATTGAAGATATGCCAAAAAGCTTAGAATTTTATCAAGATATTAAATTCTTTGAAAATGAATTTGGTGGCATTATGCCCTTAGAAATTTTAGTTGATACAAAAAAGGAAAAAGGCGTCATGAAACTATCCACTTTAAAAAAGATGGAAAAATTAAATGAAGCTATTGAGTCATTCCCTGAATTATCCAAACCAATTTCTATAACCAACTTAGTAAAATACTCAAAACAAGCATATTATAAGGGGAACCCCAAATACTATCAGTTGCCAACAAAACAAGAACAAAGTTATATTTTTTCATATACGAAAAACTCGAATAGTGATGCCGGCATGCTTAAAAACTTTGTAGACTCTACTGGACGGTATGCTAGAATAACGACCTTTATGAAAGACATTGGTACAGAAAAAATGGAGGTGATTCAAAAGCGACTTAAAGCAGTTATAGCAAAAGAATTCCCTTCAGAAAAATACGATGTTTCTTTAACGGGAAAAGCACTAGTCTTTATAAAAGGAACTAATTATTTAATTAAAAATTTAGTCTTTTCTTTATCTTTGGCTATTTTATTGATTGCCATTTTTATGGCATGGATGTTTCGATCACCACAAATGATTTTCATTTCTTTAATCCCTAATATTTTACCCTTATTAATTACTGCAGGATTAATGGGGTTCTTTGAAATACCTATAAAACCATCTACAATATTGGTTTTTAGTATTGCTTTTGGTATTTCTGTTGACGATACTATCCACTTTTTGGCAAAATACCGTCAAGAATTAATTGCAAATAAATGGCGTATAAAAACATCTGTTTACGCTGCACTTCGTGAAACTGGAGTCAGTATGTTTTATACTTCCATTGTTTTATTTTTTGGTTTTTTAACATTTACCCTTTCTAGCTTTGGTGGTACAATTGCCCTAGGTGGTTTGGTTTCAATAACCTTACTATTAGCAATGGTATCGAACCTATTACTGCTACCTTCTTTACTATTAACCTTTGAAAAGAAGATCGCAAACAAGAAAGTATTTAAAAAACCTGCAATGAGAATTATTCCACCAGAAGAGAAAAAAAATTAGAGTAGAATTGCTATTGTCATTTTATATTTTTTTTTGAAATAAATAATTAGCTTAATAAAACAAAGATATTAACCTAAATGACTAAATAAACTATTTAAATATCGTTGCTCATCTTAGCACAAAAAAGTATCTTTAGTTTTTTAAAAAGTTTATTTTTTTACCAATATTATAGATAAGAAGATGATAAAAAAAAATGTTGCTGAAATTTTAAAATTAGACGGGTCATTTCCGGAAGAAATAAAACTAAACGGATGGGTTAGAACTTTCAGAAGCAATCGTTTTATTGCTCTAAATGATGGTTCTACTATTCATAATATCCAATGTGTTATCGATTTTGAAAATACTCCTGAAGTGATCTTAAAAAGGATTAATACAGGAGCCGCTATTTATGTCAAAGGGACTTTAGCTGAGAGCCAAGGGAGAGGACAATCAGTAGAAATACAGGTTTCAGAAATTGAAATACTAGGAGACTCTAATCCAGATGAATATCCTATTCAACCCAAAAAACACAGTTTCGAGTTTTTACGAGAAAATGCTCATTTACGAGTTAGAACAAATACATTTAGTGCAGTAATGCGAGTCCGTTCTAAATTATCTTTTGCAGTTCATCAATATTTTCAAGAACAGAATTTCAACTACGTAAACACTCCAATTGTAACAGGATCGGATGCTGAAGGTGCCGGAGAAATGTTTAGGGTTACTACTTTTAAAGACGATAAAGCTCCAATCAGTGAGGATGGTAAAATTGACTATTCTAAAGATTTCTTTGGCAAGGAAACAAATTTAACGGTTTCTGGTCAGTTGGAGGCAGAAACATATGCAATGGCTTTGGGAAAAGCCTATACTTTTGGCCCTACTTTTAGAGCAGAAAACTCAAATACAACTCGTCATTTGGCGGAATTTTGGATGATAGAACCAGAAGTTGCTTTTATGGATTTAAACGGCAATATGGATTTAGCAGAAGATTTCATTAAATATGTAATAACAAATATATTAGAAAAATGTGAAGACGATTTAGCTTTTCTAGACCAACGTTTAACTCAAGAAGAAAAAAGTAAGCCACAAGCTGAAAGAAGTGAAATGAGTTTGTTGGAAAAATTAAAATTTGTCGTTGAAAATAACTTTAAAAGGGTATCATATACTGAAGCTATCGATATTTTAAGGAACTCCAAACCCAATAAAAAGAAGAAATTTCAATATCCTATAAATGAATGGGGTGCAGATTTACACTCTGAACACGAACGGTTCTTGGTTGAAAAGCACTTCAAATGCCCTGTTATATTATTTGATTATCCAGCAAATATTAAAGCTTTTTACATGCGTCTAAATGATGATGGAAAAACGGTTAGAGCTATGGATGTTTTATTTCCCGGAATTGGAGAAATTGTTGGAGGCTCTCAAAGAGAGGAACGATATGATGTTTTAGTTGAGAAAATGAAAGCCTTAAATATCGAAGAAAAAGAATTGTGGTGGTATTTAGATTTGAGAAAATTTGGAACTGCAGTTCATTCAGGTTTTGGATTAGGTTTTGAAAGACTAGTACAGTTTAGTACAGGAATGAGCAATATTAGAGATGTAATTCCATTTCCAAGAACACCTCAAAATGCAGATTTTTAATCCGATTTTTGTATCTTTAAATCCATGCTAAAACAAAGTTTACATTACAAACTCCTACAAAAATTATCTCCTCAACAAATTCAATTGATGAAACTAATTCAATTGCCTACTCAGGCTTTTGAAGAACGTCTAAAACAAGAGATAGAGGAAAATCCTGCTTTGGATAGTGGTAAAGAAGAATCTGATAGTTTAGATAATGATTTATTTAATGAGTTTGATGACACAGGTAATGAAAAAATTGAAGCTGAGGATATTAATATTGATGAATATTTAAGTGATGATGAAATTCCTAGTTATAAAACACAAGCGAATAATTATGCTGCAGATGATGATGAAAAGAATGTACCTTATGCAGCTGGAACAAGTTTTCATCAATCTTTAAAAAACCAACTATCAACCTATATTTTTAATGATGATGAATTAGCGATCGCAGAATTTTTAGTAGGTAGTATTGATGATAGCGGTTATATTAGAAGAGAGATATTAGATTTGGTAGATGATTTAGCTTTTACGGCAAATGTTTTTACTACAGAAGAAAAAGTAATTTCCATTTTAAAAAGAGTCGTTCATAATTTAGATCCTATTGGTGTTGGTGCAAGAGATTTAAAAGAGTGTCTTATTATTCAACTCAAAAGAAAAAAAAACACCAAAATCAGAACTTTAGCAATTAAAATTTTAGAATCTGCATTTGATCATTTTGTAAAGAAGCACTTCAAGAAACTTCAGGAAAAATTTACGATCTCTGAAGATGAATTAAAAGAAGTGAATACTGAAATATCTAAATTAAATCCAAAACCAGGAAGTTCTTATGCCGGAAATAACAAGATCGCTGAACAGATTGTACCCGATTTTTCAATCAAACTTATAGATGGAGAGTTAGACTTGGTTTTAAACTCCAGAAATGCTCCAGAATTACGTGTTTCTAGAGAGTACAATACGATGTTGAAAGGATATCAAGAAGCAACTGTAAAAAGTAAATCTCAAAAAGATGCAGTCTTATTTATCAAACAAAAACTAGATGCAGCAAAATGGTTTATTGATGCTATTAAGCAACGTCAACAAACACTATTGGTAACCATGAATACCATTATGAACTATCAATATGATTATTTTTTAACTGGTGACGAACGCAAATTAAAACCAATGATCTTAAAAGACATTGCTGATAAAATTAATATGGATGTTTCAACTGTTTCAAGGGTTGCAAACAGTAAATATGTTTCTACTCCTTATGGCACAAAATTAATCAAAGAATTCTTTTCTGAATCAATGAAGAATGATCAAGGGGAAGATGTTTCTACAAAAGAGATCAAGAAAATATTAGAAACTGTCGTTATAGAAGAGAATAAGAAAAAACCTTTAACAGATGAAAAATTAGCCACTATTTTAAAAGAAAAGGGATATCCGATAGCGAGAAGAACTGTTGCTAAATATAGAGAACAATTGGATTTACCTGTAGCTCGATTACGAAAAGAAATGTAGTGAAAATTCACAAAATTATATCAATAATATTACACCCAATTGTATTACCAACAATTGGAGTACTGTTCTATTTTATATTAATACCAAATAATTTTAATAGCAATCAAAAACTTGCCCTTTTAGGCTTAATATTTGTAACAACCTATATTGTACCCTTATTAATTTTAATTTTTTTTAAGAAATTTAGATTAATAAATTCTTTTAAAGCAGAAAGTATTCAAGAAAGAAAAATACCGGTTGCATTGATGATTATTATATTCTATTTATTAGGAAATACATTAAAGGATATTCCTAATTTATTTGATATGGGCGTACTATTTTATGCAACAGCTTTGGGTTTACTTCTTATCTATATCTTATTTGTCTTTAAAATTAAAACTAGTATTCACTTACTTTCTTTAGGAATTACCACGGGATTCTTTTTTATATTGAACTCCTTATACAATGAAAATTTAATTGTTTTCGTTAGCTGCACATTAGTACTTTCAGGACTCTTAGCTAGTTCAAGATTACATTTAAGAGCCCACAAGCAAAATGAGGTCTATATAGGATTTATCATAGGTTTCTTTGCTCCTATTTTTGTGTTTTACTATTTATAGAATATAAAAAATTAATCCAAATTTTAAAATTTTCGTGTTGATGTCTTCTCCATTTATTTGACTATTATTAAAAATAGGCGTAAGACCATAAAAGACATTAATATTAAATTCATCGTAACCCGCAGAGAGTGTTAAGCCATATTGAAATTTAGAATAATTAGAAATATTAGAATACTTAAAATTGGTATTATTTAAATCTTCAAATTGATATTTATTAGACAAGTTGTAGAGAAATTTAACTCCCGTATAAACTCTCCAGAAGCTATATTTAATCGCTGTAGAAGTTCTCCATCTGAGCTCTAAAGGAAATTCTAAGTTCTGTGAATTAAACAAATTAGCACTAATGGTATCATCACTTGTAAATAAAGTTGAATTGTTAATTTCTTCAACTTTTAACCTGTGGTTAAAAAAATCAAAGCCATAACCTACTCCAGCAGCGAAAGAGAGATTTCCTTGTTTGTTAAGTATAAAATCTTTTATAAAACCTGTAGAAAGTGAATAGGAAAAATTACTTTTTGAAATTTGAGTAGGTTGATTGTAAAACTGTGCATAAGAAATAGATAGATAAATTTGATCATCTGCATACCTATCTCCTATTTTTAAAGTTTCTTTCTGTGCGAACATAGCAATACCAAAAAAAAATAAAATAAATGTGGTAAAAACTGTTTTCATATTAAAAATAAACCTTTTATAAAGATACAAAAATTTCATTTTTCATTTCTCAATTTAAGAAAAATCAAAAAAAAAGGATAATTCAATTGAATTATCCTTTTTAGTATTTTAAGAATATCTATTAGTTATCTGATGCTTTTGATGCAGAATAACTTATTTTAAGAGCGTTTACATCTCTCAATTTCAATCTAATATCAGTAATTGTTCCAACACTAGACTCTTTATCCGCTTTAATAGAAGTAGTCATAAACGGAACTTCAGCTTCTGAAACTTTTGATCTTGCATTTATGATAAATGCAGGAACTTGATCTGAAGTAGCAATCTTGTCGTTTAATTGTATTCTATTAAAACCACTTCCATACTTTAGATCCTTAGCTTTACCAACGTAAATAGTACTCACTAGACTTTTATGCTCTAACTTTTTCACTTCTGATGCAGAAGGTAATCTTGGATTCTCAATCTTTAAATCAGTTTCTCTCATGGTTGTAGTTACCATGAAAAAAAATAACAACATAAAAACAATATCTGGAAGAGCTGCAGTATTGACTGCAGGCATTCCTTTTTTCTTTTTTCTAAATTTAGACATATTGTTAAATTTTAAAAATTAATTTGTAGGTTCTGCATCTGAAATTATTTGAGGATAACTAGTTTTGATATCTTCAACTTTTTTCTTTAATGACTCGTTA
>JAQWIO010000093.1 GCA_029248845.1 Polaribacter sp.
CCTGTTTTAGAATTGGAATATAAAAGCTTTGTAGGGATGCATCAAGTTCCTATTGTGTATGGAATGACAATTGGTGAATACGGAAAAATGATTAATGGAGAAGGATGGCTAAAAAATGAAATACAGTGTGATTTGAAGGTCATTCCGTTAGCTAATTATTTACATAGTTTCTCCGTTAGCTTACCAATAAAGCCGTCACCAAATTTACCCAATGACACAAGTATAAATCTCTATCCGAGTTTGTGCTTTTTTGAAGGAACAAATGTTTCTGTTGGTCGTGGAACAGAAATGCAGTTTCAGGTGTATGGCTCTCCTTTTTTAAAACCAGGTGATTTTATGTTTACACCAACACCAAATGAGGGAGCAAAATATCCAAAACACAATGCTAAAATTTGTTTTGGTGAAGATTTAAGAACAAAAGAAATGTTACATCGATTAGATTTATCCTATTTGATAAGCGCTTATAAACAAAATACGTCTAAAGAATTTTTTAATGATTTCTTTAATAAATTAGCTGGGACAAAAAAAATACAACAACAATTAGAACTTGGATTGTCTGAAAATGAGATTAGAAAATCTTGGGAAGAAGATTTGAAAGCATTTAAGATTATAAGAGAAAAATACCTATTGTACGACTAGTAATGATTGCATTTATAGTTAGAATTTTAAATATTTTCTATTTCTGTAGGCTTTTTATAACCTTGAAAAGGTTGTTTTAATAACTCTTTTAAAGATGAATTTACTTTTTCATCTGGGAAAGTATCCACTCCATATACAATTTTTTCGAGATCCATTTCTTTGTAAGTTCCAAGAATTCTATCCCAGATAGAAAAAATATTTCCATAGTTAGAATCTGTATAAGGAAGCTTATAATGATGATGAATTTTATGCATATCTGGAGAGACAACAAAGTAACTCAATATTTTATCTGCCTTTGGTGAAATTTTAATATTTGCGTGGGTAAATTGTGTGAAAATTAATGACATTGATTGATATAGCATAACGATTGCAATAGGTGTTCCAACAATAAAAACACCTAGAAGGGTAAAAGAAAAACGGACAATACTTTCTAAAGGATGATGTCTGTTAGCAGTTGTAGTATCTACTTTATGATCAGAGTGATGAACCAAATGTACCATCCATAAAGGTTTTATTTTATGTTCTGTATAATGAGCTAAATACGCACCAAAAAAATCTAAGAAAACAATACCTAAGGTTACATAGAGCCAAAGGGGCATTTCTGGTAACCAATTAATGATACCAAAATTACTAGCTTCCACCCAATCTGATGTTTTTAATAATAAAAAAGCGAGTGTAAAATTAATTAAAATGGTTGTGAATGTAAAAAACAAGTTTGGAAAAGCATGTTTCCATTTTTTATAGTTGAAATTTAAAAAAGGAAAAACTGCTTCTAAAATCCAAAAAAAAGAAAGTCCACCTACTAAAATCAGACTTCTGTGTAATGAAGGAATTGTTTCAAAATAATTAAATATGGTTTCCAAATTGATTTAATTTTTACTAAAATAGTAAAAATTGACAAGCTTAAATGAAATTACGATTTCCTTAGCTTAGAATTTTTTCGATTTGTTGGCTTCCAAAATTAAATATTCTTAATTTTGCAGGGTAGGATTTTTAATTTCTACTAACAACTAAAGAAAGCATGTACAAATCTATTATAAGACCCATCTTATTTTTCTTTGATCCAGAAAAAATTCATCATTTCACGTTTTCTTTGATAAAGTTACTTTGTAAAATTCCATTTGTTTCCTCAATTTTTAGAGGTTTTTATGTAGTTAACGATAAACGATTAGAAAGAACTCTATTTGGTATAACTTTTAAAAACCCTGTTGGTTTGGCTGCGGGTTTTGACAAAAATGCAGTTTTATATAATGAATTAGCAAATTTTGGTTTTGGATTTATAGAAATTGGTACAGTAACACCAAAAGGGCAAAAGGGCAATCCTAAAAAAAGATTATTTAGGTTAAAAGACGACCAAGGAATTATTAATAGAATGGGCTTCAACAATGATGGAATTGAAGCTGCAATACAAAATTTAAAAAAGAACAAAGGTCAGGTCGTTATAGGAGGGAATATTGGTAAAAATACAGCGACAAATCCAGAAAATTACACAGATGATTATTGTGAAGTGTTTCAATCGTTACATCCTTATGTAGATTATTTTGTATTGAATGTGAGTTGTCCTAATGTTGGAAGTCATGCTAAATTAAATGACAAGGAATATTTATTAGAATTAATTTTTGCCTGTAAAAAGTTAAATTTAGCAGAAAAAAAACAAAAACCCATATTATTAAAAATTGCCCCAGATCTAAATAACAATCAGTTGAATGAAATTATTGATCTGGTAAAAGAAACTCAAATAGACGGAGTTATTGCCTCAAATACGTCTACAAATAGAGCAGGATTAAAAGCCTCTAAAGAACGTTTAGAACAAATTGGAAATGGAGGGGTAAGTGGTCAGCCAGTTAAAAATAAGAGTACAGAAGTTATTAAATATTTAGCAGATACCTCTAATAAATCGTTTCCTATTATTGGAGTAGGAGGTATTCATTCTGAAAAAGATGCTTTAGAAAAATTAAAAGTAGGGGCAGACCTAGTTCAGCTGTATACAGGTTTTATTTATGAGGGACCCGGTTTGGTTAAGCGAATTAATAAAGCAATTCTTTCAGAATTATAATTTAAATCTGTGATTTTTCTATTCATGATAGAAAAGCAAAATGTTCTACTTTTTTTTGGAATTTTAAATAGCTTATATTTATTATAATGGTTGAACTTCTTTTTTCTTTTTCATTAGCTACTTTTATTTTAGCTATATCTCCAGGACCAGATAACCTTTTCGTATTGACTCAAAGTATTGTTAATGGTAAAAAATATGGTTTAGCTACTGTTTTTGGTTTGATGACTGGTTGTCTTATTCATATTTCATTAGTTGCTTTCGGGGTTTCTAAAATGATCAAAGAACATGAAAGTATTTTCTTTATGATTCAATTATTTGGATCAAGTTATCTTCTTTATTTAGCATACAAAGTGTATCAAAGTGACAATGAAATAGCTTTGGACAAGGGTGCAATTAGAAATGAGTCTCTTTTTCAATTATTTAAAAAAGGATTTATAATGAATGTTTTAAACCCTAAAGTAACCCTCTTTTTCTTTGCTTTATTTCCTCATTTTTTATTTTCTGACAACATTTCAATAGTGGTGCAATTTTATTTGTTAGGAGCAATATTTATCTTGATTTCATTTTTAGTTTTTGCAACTATTGCTCTGTTAGCAGGCAGTATATCCAACTATCTAAAAGAACATTCTAAAATTAGTTTGCGCTTAAAATGGGGCCAAATAATCGTATTTTTTTTTATTGCTATTATGATTTTATCATAAAGTAAAAACAGTAATTAAGTCATTCGATATAATTTTATTCGTGTATTCTAAAGAATTTGTTCTCCGTTTTTAATCATTTTAGATGTTTGTAATAAAACCACTTGATTCTCTTTATTATAAACACCTAAAATTAAGAATTCACTCATGAAGTTTGCAATCTGTTTTGATTTAAAATTTACAATTCCAGAAACTTGTTTGTGAATTAAGTCTTCTTTAGAATACAAATCTGTAATTTGAGCGCTTGTATTTTTAACTCCCAAACTACCAAAATCAACTTTCAATTGATATGCAGGTTTTCTTGCATTTGGAAAATCATTAACCTCAATAATAGTTCCAATTCTAATATCTACTTTTAGAAAATCTTCAAATGTAATTTTTTCTTTCATTTTGTTTTTTCTTTTTTGCCTATCTTCTGGATTACCCATAAAGGACCGATCAATAAGAATTGTAAATCTTTTGCAAAAGAGGGTTTCTTACCTTCAATTTTATGTCCCCAAAATTGCCCAATCCAACCCACAATAAATATGCATACAGAAGCATAAAGTAGCTGTACATTATTACTTAACCAAAAATTACCAATAATACATAGTAGTAGTACTAATATCATTTCTAAAAAATACCAAAACCCCAAGCGCAAATAGAAAATTGAAATAAGAATTCCAATAATTACAGCCCAATTTTCAACTAATGGATTGTATAAACCAAATATATTTTCTAAAAAGATATTTGGGATACTCATTAAAAGTCCAATTACACTAAAGAAAATTACAGGAACGCAAATAAAATGAATTAATTGATTGGTGCTATTTTGATGGCTAACAGCATATTCATCAAACCATTGTTTTGCAGTTTTCATAATTTTATAAATTAAAACTTAAAGATATGAGTATTTTAAGAAACATAAAATTTAATTTATACAATCATCATAATTCATAAAGATCTATTATTAGCATTCTTGACTTTAAATTTAATATTGAGCTAGGATGGATTTTTGTTTGAGAAAAAAAATGAGATTTATAAAAAAGCAGCGTCAATTCAGATACTTTTCTAAATTATTTTACAGAGAATACTTTTCCGGGTTCTGCTAATTCTGTGTTTTTAAACACTTCTTGTGCCTCTTTTTTAAATAAACTGATATCTTTATATCTTCCAGAATAATGCCCTAGAACTAACTGGTTTACATTAGCCTCTTTAGCAATTTTAGCAGCTTGTTTTGTGGTAGAATGTTTTGTTTTTTTTGCCAAATCTTCTCTGTCTGATAAAAAAGTCGCTTCATGATATAGCAAATCAGTATTTTCAATTATAGAGATAATATCTGGTTTATACGATGTATCACTACAGAAAGCAAAACTCAGAGGCTTCGAAGGAGGAATTGTTAATTCACGATTAGATATTACTTCGCCAGAAGATAAAATGATATCTCTTCCTGCTTTAATATTTAAATAATCGGCTTTATCAATTTCTTTGTAATTACGAATGTTTTCTATATGTAATTTTCTTGACTTCTCTTTTTCAGTGAACAAATAACCATTTGTATAAACCCTATGATTTAATGGAATCGTTTTAACTGAAACTTTTTCGTCTTCATAAATAAGTTCACTTTTTTTGGAAAATAATTCATGAAAAATTATTTTAATATGAGCATGAGATTGAGAAATTTTTAATTGTAATAAAGTAACTTCTTTAATGCCTTTTGGGCCATAAATATGGAGCTCTTTTTCTCTGTTTAGAATGCCGAATGTTGCTAATAAACCTACCAATCCATAAAAATGATCTCCGTGTAAATGAGAAATAAAAATATGGTTTATTTTAGAAAATCCCACCTTGTATTTTCTCATCTGACGTTGCGTTCCCTCTCCACAATCAATTAAAAAATGACTATTATTAATTGCTAAGTATTGAGAGGTCGGAAAAGCATTTATTCTTGGTGTTGCAGAATGACATCCCAAAATAGTTAGCGCTATACTCATATACTTATAAAACGTTTAAAGATGAATTTATTTTTAAAATCTTTTTTTCAGTATAATATTGTTATTTATTAAAGTATATAAACAGATTTTAAAGAGTAGTTAAAAAGAAAAATAGATTTCAGACCCTAAAATTTCAAGGAATTTTTCCTAAAAATAAAATAAAAAATATTTTTCTTATCACTATATCTAATTAATCAAAAACCTAATTCTCTCTCTATTGCTTCCATTTCCAAAATATCTTCTGCTTCTTGTAAAGTAGGAACAATATTAAAATTTTCAGGAAAAGAACTTACATTAGCATCCGAATTTACAAGCACAAATGATTTGTTATTTTCTTTTTTTTCTTCTGAAATTTTTATTATTAATAATAACTCTTTAGCAGTAATCTTAGTAGTCTTTGAAATTTGAACTACTAGGTGTTCTTTGTGAAGATGTATTTGTTGATTAAGGAAAGAATTATAAAAGTCTGAAAAAGACTCTTCATTACTTGTAACAAGTAAAAATGTCTCTTTTTTTTCTATTTTCATTATTTATCTTTTAACTTGTTGTGCTAATAAATAAATTACAGCCATTCTTATAGCAACTCCATTTTCTACCTGATTTAAAATAATTGATTCGTTAGAGTCTGCAACATCACTTGTAATTTCTACTCCTCGGTTTATTGGACCAGGATGCATAATTACTATCTTCTTACCAAGGCTGTCTAAAATATCTTTATTAATACCAAATAGTTGAGTGTATTCCCTTGTAGAAGGAAAATACTTGATATCCATTCTTTCATGTTGAACTCGCAAAACATTTGCAACATCACACCATTCAAGCCCTTTTTTTAGATTTTTTTCTACTTCAACACCCATACTTCCAATGTATTTTGGAATTAAAGTTGTAGGTCCGCAAACTTTTACCTCAGCACCCTGAAGTTGTAATGCAAAAATATTTGACAAAGCAACTCTAGAATGAAGCACGTCTCCAACAATAAGAATCTTTTTACCCTTTACACTTCCTAATCTTTCTCTAATAGAGTATGAATCTAGTAATGCTTGGGTTGGGTGTTCATGTGTTCCATCTCCTGCATTTATAATTTTTGCATCTACATGTCTAGATAAGAAAACACCAGCTCCAACATTTGCATGACGCATAACAACAATATCAACTTTCATTGCTAAGATATTGTTTACAGTATCAATTAGGGTTTCTCCCTTTTTAACTGAGGATTGCCCTGCTGAAAAGTTAATTATATCTGCTGAAAGTCTTTTTTCAGCTAATTCAAAACTGAGTTTTGTTCGTGTGCTATTTTCAAAAAATAAGTTAGCAATAGTAATATCTCTTAGAGATGGTACCTTTTTAATAGGTCTATTAATTACCTCTTTAAAATGATCTGCAGTTTTAAAAATAAGATCAATATCAGTCGATTTTAGATATTTTATTCCCAATAAATGTTCTACGCTTAATTCTGACATAATTACTTTAATTCTATATAGACTGCATCTTTTTTATGAGTTTCTTTCCATGTTACCAATACTTTTTCTTCATTAATAGCATCTACTTGTCTCCCTCTATAATCTGGCTGAATTGGTAAATGTCTACTAAAACGTCTGTCGATTAGTACTAATAACTCTATACTCTCAGGTCTTCCATAGGATTGCATAGCTGTTAAGGCTGCTCTAACGCTTCTTCCCGAATACAAAACATCATCTATAATTACTACATGTTTACCCTCAACTAAAAAGTTCATTTCTGTTGCAGTAGCCTCTAAAGGAACATCTCTTCTTCTAAAATCGTCTCTGTAAAAAGTGATATCTAAAAGTCCTAATTGTAATTGTTTAATTCGGTATTCATTTTTCAATAAATAAGCTAATCTATTGGCTAAATAACTCCCTCTTGGCTGTAATCCAATCAGGATTGTATTAGAAAAATCGTTGTGATTTTCGATTAACTGGCATGCCAATCGATGTAAAATTATTTCAATATCTTTTGAGTTAAGTAAGATTTTTTTGCTCATAAGAAAATTGCCAAATTAGTCTGGCGTGTATTGAATTTCAAAATTACTGTAAATATATGTATATGCAAAATTTATAGCTATTAAAAATTGTAGCGATTAATGTTAATTAAATTGTTGAAAACAAATAATCATAAATTAAAAGTTTCCTGGTACTTGTATTACTTTTAAAATAATAATTCAAATATCATAGTTATGTCTCTATTAAAATTTGAAACCATGCTCAAGACCAACAGTATTTATTTCTTTGATTTGGTAGAGTTTGAAGAAATAATTGTTCATTATATAGATGCGGGCAAACAAGCATTGGCCAAAAAAGCAGTTAAACTTGGCTTGCAACAACATCCTGCATCGGTAGATTTAAAGTTACTACGAGTTGAGATTTATATATTTGAAGATGAACTAGATAAGGCTTCTATGTTGCTCAAAATAATTGAGCGCCTAGAACCTAATAATGACGAGGTTTTTATACAAAAAGCAACCATAAGTTCTAAAAATGGAAATCATAAAGAAGCAATAGAATTATTAAAAAAAGCTTTAACATTTACTGATGATAAAGTAGATATTTGGTCATTATTAGGTATGGAGTATTTATACTTAGATGACTTTAAAAATGCACGTTTAGTTTTTGAAAAATGTATAGTAGTAGATTTTGAAGATTATTCTGCACTATATAATGTAGTGTATTGTTTTGATATGGAAAAAGAACATAAAGAAGCAATTACCTATTTAAATTCTTATATAGATATAAATCCTTATTGTGAAGTTGCATGGCATCAGCTAGGAAGACAATATTTTATACTAGAAATGTATCAGGAAGCTTTAAACTCTTTTGATTATGCTGTTCTAATTGATGAGTCTTTCATTGGAGGTTATCTAGAAAAAGCAAAAACGTTAGAGCAATTAGAGCGTTATAAGGAAGCAATTGATAATTATTTAATTACACTTGAACTAGACGATGCAACAGCTTTTGTGTATCTTAGAATAGGAGAGTGTCATGAGAAAATAGAAAATTTTGATGCAGCAATTTCTTTTTACAAAAAAGCTGTTCATGAGGATCCATTGTTAGATAAAGGTTGGATGATGTTGGCCAACATATATTATGCTCACAATAATTATCAAAAAGCAGCATACTATATTTCCAAAGCGTTAACAATTGAAGAAGATAATTCATTATATTGGAAACGGTATTCAGAAATTAACCTAAAATTAAATTTTTATGAAGAAGCTGTCGCCGGTTTTGAAAAATGCCTAGCGATTAATGATGATGGATTAGAAATTTATATTGGTTTAACGGATGTATTGTCTTTTTTAGGTGAATTTAATGATGCCATTCATACTTTAATTAAAGCCCAGAAAATCTACAAAGATTCTGCAGAAATAGAATATAGGTTAACAGGATTGTTTTTTATACTGAATAAAGAAAAATACAGCTTCAATCATTTAATGGCTGCTATGAAAATAGATTATGATGATCATTTTATTTTAAGAGAATTATATCCTGTTGTATACGACCATATAAAAATACAAAAACTTTTGAACGATTTTAAAAAAGATTAAATTAGCAGTAACTCTATTTTAATTTTGAGGATACTTAAAAAAAATACGTTCTCAGAAAGAGATTATATTTTCGGTTAGAATAAATTAGTTTAATTTTTTTACGTAATTAACTTCAGTAATTAAAATGTTTTTTCATACTTGTTGTGAGTTGTGATTATGGCCAATCCAAAAAGAACAGCTACAACAATCAAAATAGTACTAATTAATCCAGTAACTCCAAATGACATTCTTATTAAAATTGTAGAAATAATAAACCCCGAGTTTCTGATAATTTTATGAAACTGGTTTGTGTAGAAGAATGAAATTAAAAGGAGTACAACATCTACTAAAATAAGTACTGTGAAAAATTTATCAAAAAAGAGATTGTTGATACTTTCAAATGTAGGTAATTCGTTC
>JAQWIO010000105.1 GCA_029248845.1 Polaribacter sp.
ACTTCAAAAAGAAAGAAACAGGTTACAAAAAAATTCTGATAATTTAGAAAGTCAGCACACAAAAGGAAAAGAATATTTGACTAATTTACAAGAGAAAGAGCAACGAATTCAAGAAAAATTAGCTGGTTTTCAAGAATTGTACGATAAAAATCAGAAAATGCTTTCTCTAGGAAGAAAAACAAATGAATTACTTCATAAATACTTTCAAACAAACAATAAAAAAGAATTAAACGCCAGCTTTAACAAGTGGTTTGCTGATGAAAAAGTAAAACATGTTAAAAAAAATCCTACGAAACCGAAAACAACTTCTCAAAAGAAGAAAGCAATCGCTGTAAAAAAACAACTGGAGTATACAATAAAAAAAGTAGAAACTGAGGTATTAAAAAAAGTAGTTGATGTCAGAGAAAAAAAGAAAATTGCAGCGGCTAAAATAGCCAAAGAAAAATCTGAATATGTATATAAGATTAACGACAGAGTAAAAATTGTAGGCTCTAATTCTATCGGTACAATTGATAAGATAGACAAAAAAAGTGTCACCATTAATTACGGTGTCTTTACTACAAAAACCTCAATTGAAAAATTAGAATTGGTAGAGAAAACAAAGAACTAGTTTTCACCGATACATTAGCATAAAAAAAGCGCTCAAATTTTGAGCGCTTTTTTGTTGTTCTTATCTCAAAAAGAGAATACTAGACGTTCGCTGCTAACCAGTCTCCTACTTCTTTTGTTCCATAGGCTGTTCCTCCATCTGCTAAATCTTCGGTAACGATTCCTTTGTCTAAAGCAGTATTTACTGCATTTCTAATGGCTTGTCCTTCTTGCTGTAAACCAAAGTTTTCAAACATCATTGCAGCGGATAAAACAGTGGCCATTGGATTGGCAATATTTAATCCTGTTGCTTGTGGATATGATCCGTGAATGGGTTCAAATAAACCAATACTTTTTCCTAAAGATGCACTTGGCATTAATCCCATAGAACCAGAAATTACAGAAGCTTCGTCGGTTAAAATATCTCCAAATAAATTTTCAGTAATTAATACATCATAACTGTTTGGCCACTGTACCAATCGCATGGCTACTGCATCTACAAATTCATAAGAAACAGTAACTTCTGGATAGTCTTTTTCCATTGCTTGAACAGTTTCTCTCCATAATCGTGAAGTTTCCAAAACATTTGCTTTGTCTACACAACATAATTTTTTGGAACGTGTCATGGCCAATTCAAATCCTTTTTTAGCCAAACGAGTTACCTCTGCTCTTGTGTATACACAATTATCGAAAGCTGTTTCTCCTGCATCTCTTCTGCCTTTTTCTCCAAAATAGATTCCTCCAGTTAATTCCCGTAAAAACACCAAATCAGTTCCCTCAATACGTTCTCTTTTTAAAGGAGATTTATCTAATAAAGAAGGAAATGTAAATGTGGGTCTTACATTGGCAAATAAGCCTAATTTTTTACGCATTTTTAACAAGCCTTGCTCTGGACGAACTTTTGCTGAAGGATCGTTATCAAATCTTGGATGACCAATAGCACCAAATAAAACGGCATCAGAAGCAACACAAATCTCATGGGTTTCATCTGGATAAGGTTCTCCAACAGCATCAATTGCTGCGGCACCTGTTAATGCAGGTTTCCAATTAATTTCGTGCTTAAATTTTGTTGCTATAGCATCTGCTACCTTTACAGCTTGATCTATGACCTCTGGACCGATTCCATCTCCTGCTAATACTGCGATATTTAATTTCATTGTTGTGTTTTTTTGACTCTTCTTTGTTTGTTATGTATTGAAAAAATAGTTTCTAATTTGTAGGTTGTTTTTGATGCTAGATGTTAAAGTACTAGAAAGTAGTTGGCAATTTATAGGATATTCAACATTTTTTCTGTGGCTTTAATGGCAGATACCGTTTGGTCGGAATCCAACCCTCTAGTTATAAATTCCCTTGCGGTTGTTTTCCAGGTGATAATCGTCTCACACAGAGCATCAGAATGACTCCCTGGAGGAATTCTCACTGCATAATCTATCAAGTCTGGTAGGTTTTTTTTATGATGTGTTTTGTATAATTTTCTCAAGGCATTCATAAAAGCATCAAACTGACCATCTCCTTGTGCATGTGCCTCATATAGCACTCCGTCTACCTTTAATTGTAACGTAGTTGAAGGCTTCATCCCTTTAGAATGTCCTAGCACATAATTTTCTACAACTACATTTTTCTCTATGGTATCGCTGTCTAAAACATCGGAAATAATATACGGTAAGTCTTCTTGGGAAACCACTTCTTTTTTATCTCCTAGTTCTATAATTCTTTGGGTTACTTTTTTTAACTCTTCATCGTTTAAGCTCAAGCCTAAATCTTGTAAGTTTTTTTGAATGTTTGCTTTTCCAGAGGTTTTCCCCAATGCATATTTTCGTTTTCTTCCAAAACGTTCTGGCATTAAATCGTTAAAATAAAGATTGTTTTTAGAATCACCATCTGCATGAATTCCTGCAGTTTGCGTAAAAACATTGGCTCCTACCACGGGTTTATTTACAGGAATTCTGAAACCAGAAAATGTTTCTACCAGCTTGCTCACTTTGTGCAATGCTTTTTCATTTACAGAAATTGACACATTTTTCACAAAATCATTAATCACTGCAATTACACTTGCCATTGGTGCATTTCCAGCGCGCTCTCCCATTCCGTTGATCGTTAAATGCAATCCGTTTGTCCCTGCATGTATCGCTTGCATTACATTGGCTACCCCTAAATCATAATCGTTATGCCCATGAAAATCGATATGCATGGTTGGGTATTTCTCACGAACTTCAGTTATAAATATAAATGTTTCTTCAGGAGTTAATACCCCTAGGGTATCTGGTAACAATACACGTTCAATATTCTGACTGCTTAGAAAATCTAAATATTCTAGAACATAGGCTTTCGAATTTCGCATTCCATTAGACCAATCTTCCAAATATACATTGGTTTTAATATGATGCTTAGCGGCTAAATCTATAGAAGCTTTGATGTCTGCAAAATGTTCTTTTGGTGTTTTTTTTAGTTGATGAGTTAAATGATTTAAAGATCCTTTGGTTAATAGATTTTGCACTTTGGCACCTGCATCAATCATCCAATCAATAGACTTCCCGCCATCTACAAAGGTTAAGACCTCTATTTGATCTAAATAATTATTGTCAATGGCCCAAGAAGTTATTTTTTTAACTGCTTGTAACTCACCTTCAGAAACACGTGCAGAGGCAATTTCTAAGCGATCTACGTTGAGTTCTTCTAGCAATAATTTGGCGATTGTTAATTTTTCGGATACAGAAAAAGAGACTCCTGATGTTTGCTCACCATCTCGGAGTGTGGTATCCATTATTTCAATTTTTCTACAAGCCATAATCAACCTTAAAAAGGATTCTTAAAAGGGTCTTGTTTCTGCAAATGCAGAAATTTCATCTTCCATATTTTTTAAATAGTCAATATCATCAAAACCATTTAACATATTTTCTTTTTTGTAGGTATTGATCTCAAAAGACTCAGATTCGCCAGTAGCGACTAGTGTTACTATCTGGTTTGGTAAATCAACTTTAATTGCTGTTTTTGGATCTGCCATGATTGCAGCAAACAAGGTATCAGCAAATGCTGGAGAAACCTGAACCGGTAAAACACCCACGTTGAGACAGTTGTTCTTAAAAATATCTGCAAATGCTGATGAAATTACACAACGTAGTCCAAAATCGTACACAGACCATGCTGCATGCTCTCTGGAAGAACCAGAGCCAAAATTTCTACCCCCCACTAAAATCTTAGAACCCGCATATATTTCTTTATTTAAAGGGAAGTCTTCTTTGGGAGTTCCGTCTGAATTGTATCTCCAATCACGAAAAAAGTTGACATCAAAATCGACACGTTCTGTCGCCTTTAAAAAACGAGCAGGAATGATTTGATCGGTATCCACATTCTCTGTTGGTAATGGATATGCGGTGCTTGTTAGTACTTGAAATTTATCGTAAGCCATGTTATTTTGCTTGTAGCCTTTTGCTTGTCGCTGAAGGCAAATTTATTTTTATAATTAAAAGCCAATGGGTATCATCCAAAGGCAATACCGTTTTATGCGGTTAATAATGTTCTTGGATCCGTTACCACTCCTTCTACTGCAGATGCTGCAGCTACTAATGGAGAGGCTAATAATGTTCTAGACCCTGGTCCTTGTCTTCCTTCGAAGTTTCTGTTTGAGGTTGAAACTGATAATTTTCCTGAAGGAATTTTATCATCATTCATGGCCAAACAAGCTGAACATCCTGGTTCTCTTAAGACAAATCCTGCAGCTGTGATAATAGTATCTAACCCTTCTGCTTTGATCTGATCGACTACTTTATGAGATCCGGGTACTAGCCAAGCGGTCACATTCTCTGCCTTCTGTCTTCCTTCAACAATAGAACAAAATGCTCTAAAATCTTCGATACGGCCGTTTGTACAAGATCCTAAAAACACAAAGTCAATTTCTTTTCCAACCATAGAATCGCCTTCATTAAAAGACATGTATCCTAAAGATTTTTTGTAAGTATCTACGCCCCCTTCTAAACTTTCTGCAGTCGGAATTGATTTTGTTACGCCCATTCCCATTCCTGGATTGGTACCGTAAGTAATCATCGGTTCAATCTCTGATGCTTCATAGGTAAATTCTTCATCAAATTCTGCTCCTTCTTCAGTATAAAGTGTTTCCCAATATGTCATGGCCTTGTCCCAATCTGCCCCTTTCGGAGTTTGAGCACGGCCTTTTAAATATTCGAATGTTTTGCTATCAGGTGCAATCATCCCTCCACGAGCACCCATCTCAATAGACAAGTTACACACTGTCATACGACCTTCCATTGACATGTCTTCAAAAACATCGCCTGCATATTCAACAAAATATCCAGTGGCACCAGAAGTGGTTTGTTTTGCAATAATAAATAGAGCCACGTCTTTAGGAGTAACACCAATGCCTAATTTACCCCTAACATTAATACGCCTCTTTTTAGGTTTTGGTTGCATGATACATTGTGTAGACAATACCATTTCTACTTCAGAAGTACCAATACCAAAAGCAATAGCTCCAAAAGCTCCATGTGTAGAGGTATGAGAATCTCCACAAACAATGGTTGCCCCTGGTAATGTGATTCCGTTTTCTGGTCCTACTACATGCACAATTCCATTGTTTTTATCTCCTAAACCCCAGTGAGAAATACCGTGTTTGGCAGCATTGCTTTCTAAGGCATTTAACTGGTTTGCAGATAATGGATCTGCTACCGGTAAATGTTGATTTATAGTGGGTGTGTTATGATCTGCGGTAGCGAATGTTCGCGCTGGATATACTACACTGTTTCCTCTACTTTCTAAACCTAGAAATGCAACAGGACTTGTAACTTCATGAATAAAATGACGGTCTATAAAAAACACATCCGGACCGTCTTTAACCTGACGAACAACGTGTGAATCCCATACTTTGTCAAATAATGTATTTGCCATTTTTTATAACTTTTACGAAATATTTATAATCAGTTGTAAAAATACGGTATTATTAGATTTATAAAGGTATTTAGAAGAT
>JAQWIO010000107.1 GCA_029248845.1 Polaribacter sp.
CTACAAGGAAAGCCAGTTGCTGTTTTAAGTAATAACGATGGTTGTGTCATTTCTATGAGTGATGAAGCTAAGAAATTAGAACTTCCTTTTGGTGCACCAATTTTTAAATGGGAACAGTTTTGTAAAGAAAAGAATATTACAATTTTATCTTCTAACTACCCTTTGTATGGTGACATGAGTGCAAGAGTCATGAATATTTTAGCAGATTTTTCTCCAGAAGTAGAAATCTATTCTATTGATGAGTCTTTTTTGAAACTAGACGGTTTTAAGAACTACAATCTCTATGAATACGGAACAAAGATGAGAAGTAGGGTTTTAAAATGGACAGGCATACCAACTTGTGTAGGTATTGCACCTACAAAAGCACTGTCTAAAGTTGCCAATAAGATTGCACGTTCTAACTTAAAACAGTCTAAAGGAATCTGCATAATCGATTCTGAAGAAAATAGAATTAAAGCCTTAAAATGGACGAAAATTGGAAATGTGTGGGGAATTGGAAGTCGTTTAAAAAAACGGTTGCAAGACAAAGGCTGTTTCACTGCTTGGGATTTTACACAATTACCAAGTGACTGGGTCCTAAAAAATTTTTCTATTGTCGCGTGGAGACTGCAGAAAGATTTACAAGGTATTTCTAAAATACCAATGGAAGTCGTTTCTTCAAAAAAAATGATTGCAACCACCCGTAGTTTTAAACAAACCTACAGTGATATTGAAAATATTAAAGAGCGTATTTCAACATTTGCAACAAGGTGTGCCGAAAAATTACGAAAACAGGAATCGAGCTGCCACATGGTAATTGTACAACTTTCAAGCGACAGACACAAAACAGATGCAACGCAACATAGAGAAAGTAAAACTGTAATTTTTTCGCATCCAACAGATTCTACATTAACTATTTCTAATGCCGCTGTAGCCGCTGTAAAATCTATTTTTAAATCTGGGATAAAATACAAAAAAGCAGGTGTTATAGTAACTGGTTTAGTCCCAAATGATAATTTCCAATTAAATTTATTTGCTCATGAAAATCCAAAACACAAACCCTTAATGGCAGCTATAGACGCCTTAAATAAAAAATTTAAAGCAGATAAAATTAAATTAGGAAATCAGGATTTAAAACATACTTGGAAAATGCGTCAAGAAAGATTATCTGCTAAATTTACCACCAATATTAAAGATATTATAATTGTAAAATAATATTATTAATATCTAAATAAAAGTTATAATTTGCATGCAAATGATAACATCTAAGACACTTACTTTTTTTACTCCTAAAACATCTTCTGGAAATGGAGCTATTTTAGTTGATGTTGGTATTTCTGCTGGATTTCCATCACCTGCAGATGATTTTAGAGAAACAAGAATTTCTTTAGATGATGAGTTAATACAAAACAAAGAGGCAACATTTTTTGCCAAAGTGAAAGGGCAGTCGATGATTGATGCTGGTTTAGATGATAACGACTTATTAGTTATTGATAGAAGTTTAGAACCTACAAACAACAAAATTGCTGTCTGTTTTTTGGATGGTGAATTTACCGTAAAACGTTTACGTGTAGAAAAAAATGACGTTTGGCTACAACCTGAAAATCCTAATTATCCTATTATAAATATTACAGAAGAAAATGATTTTGTCATTTGGGGAATTGTCACAAACGTGATCAAAAAAGTATAATTTTAACTCTTTTGTAAAAAGAAAAAAACTCCGTACTTTAAAGAATTTACAAAATTAATTCAGATTTCGTTTTTCAACAAAAAAACGTTTTAATAATTGAGAACACTCATTTTCTAAAATTCCCGCTACTACTTTTGTTTTAGGGTGTAACGTACTTTTTAATTTTTTAAACCCTCTTTCTAGTTCTGACGCGCCATAAACAATTTTACCAATTTGTGCCCAATAACTTGCACCTGCGCACATTTGGCAGGGTTCTAAAGTAACATACAAAACACAGTCTTTTAAGTATTTCCCTCCTAAAAAATCAGCAGCAGCAGTAAATACTTGCATTTCTGCATGTGCCGTTACATCGTTTAAAGTTTCTGTTAAATTATGAGCTCTTGCAATAATTTGATCTTGAAATACGATAATTGCTCCTACAGGAACTTCTCCTTTATCAAACGCAGTTTCTGCTTCTTGTAAGGCTTTTTTCATAAAATAAGTATCATCAAAAGGTTGAATCATATATTATATATTAATTATGTAAATTTAAGTAATTATTTTACGATAGATTTGCATTTCTTAATCATTCGTTTTAAGGACACAAATATATATTGTATTTTTTTTGAAGACATGAAAAATTTGTTAGACAACATATCAAATCCATCAGATTTAAGAAAATTAAATCGAGAACAATTACCACAATTAGCAAAAGAACTACGTGATTTTATTATTGATATTGTATCGACAAAACAAGGTCATTTAGGGGCTAGCTTAGGTGTTGTAGAACTCACTATTGCACTTCATTATTTGTTTGACACCCCGGATGATTTATTGGTTTGGGATGTTGGGCATCAAGCGTATGGCCATAAAATTTTAACAGGAAGAAAAGATATTTTTCATACCAACAGGCAATTTGAAGGAATTGCCGGTTTCCCATCAAAAAAAGAAAGTGAATATGATGCTTTCGGCGTAGGGCATTCTTCAACTTCTATTTCTGCTGCGCTAGGAATGGCAATTGCATCTAACTTAAAAGGGGAAACAGAAAAACAACATATTGCCGTTATCGGTGATGCAGCTATTGCAAGTGGAATGGCTTTTGAAGCGTTGAATCATGCAGGAGTTTCTAATGCAAATTTGCTCATTATTTTAAATGATAATGCGATCGGAATTGATCCTTCTGTTGGTGCTTTAAAGGAGTATTTAACAAGGGTGAAAACAAATAAAAGACTAGCAGCACAAAACAATATTATTAAAGCTTTAAACTTTGATTATTCTGGTCCAATCAATGGTCATAATTTACCAAAAATAATCTCAGAATTAGAACGATTAAAGTCTGTAAAAGGTCCAAAATTTTTACATGTAATTACTACAAAGGGCAAAGGTTTGCGACAAGCCGAAGAAGACCAAGTTACCTATCATGCTCCAGGAAAATTCGACAAAATTTCTGGAGAAAGAATAAAAAAAGAAGGGGATTTATTTACCAAATACCAAGATGTTTTTGGGAAAACTATTGTAGAATTAGCAAATCAAAATGATAAAATTGTTGGAATTACACCGGCAATGTTAACAGGGAGTTCTTTAAAGTTTATGCTGCAAAAATTCCCAAAAAGAACTTTTGATGTTGGTATTGCAGAACAGCATGCGGTAACTTTAGCTGCAGGAATGGCAACGCAAGGCTTAATCCCTTTTTGTAATATTTACGCTACGTTTTTACAACGTGCTTATGACCAAGTGATTCATGATGTTGCTTTGCAAAACTTACCTGTTATTTTTTGTATAGACAGAGCTGGTTTAGTAGGTGAAGATGGCCCTACACATCATGGCGTTTTTGATATTGCTTATCTAAGGTGCATCCCCAACCTTATTGTTTTTGCCCCCAGCAATGAAATTGAATTGCGTAACATTTTATATAGCGCACAATTAGGATTAAAAAATCCGATTGCCATTCGATATCCAAGAGGAACTGGTAGTATTATCGATTGGGAACAGCCTTTTGAAAAAATTGAAATTGGGAAAGGAATTCAATTAAAAAAAGGAACTAAAATAGCGGTTTTATCTATTGGAACCGTTGCCAAAAATGTTTCTAAAGCAATTGATTTAATTGATAATTCGTCTGAAATATCACATTTTGATATGCGCTTTGTAAAACCTTTAGATGAGAAATTGCTACATCAAATTTTTAAAAAACATCAAACGATAATTACCGTTGAAGACGGAACAATAAAAGGGGGATTTGGAAGTGCTATTTTAGAGTTTTCAGCAATAAAGAACTATCATATCCCAATAAAAGTATTGGGTATCCCTGACGGTTTTATTGCACATGGTAATATTGTAAAACTTCAAGAAAAAATTGGTTTAGATGCTTTTTCGTTGTCTGAAATTCTGAAAAACCTCGTATAAAAAAGACGCTAAAATTAGCATCTTTTTTACTATTGTTTTTATCTATTTTACTACTCAATAATAATTTTACTTGAAGTTTTTTTATGGTTCTCATCGATTAAATTAACCATGTAAATTCCGGTATTTAAATTTACTGAAACTTCTTGTTTGTTATTCGTTGTAAAATCGATATTCCTTTTATAAACTTGTCTTCCTTTGATATCAAAAATATTGATTTTTGCTTTACCTAATTTGTTTTTGGCAAAAACTGTAAAATTTCCATCAGATACCGTTGGGTAAATTGCAACTGTTTTATTATTTGCTAAAACATCATCTATTGAAGCTGTCGCTGCGGTAAACTTCCCGGTAAACATTCCTCTACCATAAGTAGAAGCCAATACGGTATTGTCTGCTCTTCTTAGCTCTAAAGAAGTTACTTTTACATTAGACATCCCATTGTTTGCTTGCACCCATGTTGGAGAGTCATCCTTAAAATTATAACTTGTCCAAATTCCTAATTCAGTTCCTATAATAACTTGATTATTATTTAAAGGATTCATTAAAATATCCTTTACAGGAATATCTGGAAAATCTCCTTCTTTATCCATCCATGATGTTCCCCCATCGGTAGAATACCAAACACTTTTTATACCGTAGTTGTGAAACGTTACTAAAATTTCGTTTTCATCATTTCCGAAACGAATGGACGAAACGACACCATTAAATCTTTTAATAATTCTCCATGTTGGATTTTCAGAATTAGCATTTTCTACCTTGATTAGTTTTCCATTTGCTAGGCCTAAAAATAAAGTGGTTGAAGTTGTTTGAAATGGTGAGACTTTCACCACGGAAGCTCTATTATCCATCAGAGAGTTCCCAATTCTATCTTTTACTAATACTTCTGTGGTTTTAATTCCTTGGTATCTTGCAATACTATCAAAGCTTTGAGAGCTACTATGTGCATTAGCATATAAAATAT
The DNA here is from genome assembly GCA_029248845.1 of Polaribacter sp. Lineage (GTDB taxonomy): Bacteria > Bacteroidota > Bacteroidia > Flavobacteriales > Flavobacteriaceae > Polaribacter. The sequence continues at coordinate 5,010 of JAQWIO010000107.1, forward strand.
CTAAATTGTCATCTAAATCTTGAGGATTGATAAAACTCCCTGTGCTTTGATCACTATCAAGGGATTTTCCGTTACCCGTATAGGGTAAGTCTAATACACTTTTTACATTATAAACATAAGACACAATCATATACTCCCCATCTTTATCTATAAATGTGTAGGCTCCATCTCCTCCATAAACCTCCACTGCTGGGTTTGAAGATGTATTTAACGCTCCATCTATAAATTGCGTTCCGTTGTCTTGTGCACCAGCAATTAAAACATCTGAAGTGATATCTTGTGCGATTGCTCCATTGTAAAATTGCATAATATTATAGTCTTTATTTCTAGCTTCAATATAATTATTAGGAATATTACTTTGTGATGCATTACTTAGAGAAGAGGCAAAGAAAACACCTCCATCATTTCCAATAACCGCCTTATCTGAATCTGTTGGGTGAAATACCAGCGCATGTTGATCTGCGTGAACTAGAGGAATATTTTTGTTTTTTAATAAATTATTGTTCGCCCATTTAGACATTTGAGCCCAAATTACACCACTATTTGAAGACCTAAATAAATCAATTCCACCAGCGTATAGAATGGCATCATTTGAGGGGTCTATCTCTAGCACTAAATCATAATTAGCTTGCCCCCTTGTAAAGTCATTTGAGGGAATACCGGTATCCGCATCACTTGGCAAAGCCATGTCTATTGTTGTTACAAAAGCATCTTCTGTTTTTTGCATAATAATCGGAGTATTACTAGTATTTCCTTCCGCTAGCACATATAGTTTATCATTGTCAGTAGTAGAAAGTGCTATTTCAGTTCTACCTGCATTACTTATGGTATGTTGAACGGAGAAATTACTACCATTTGTAGATTTTAAAATGGTTCCTCCACCATATCCATAAATATTATCATCAGAACCTATCCATATAGAATTATCAGCTGCTATTTCTATATCGTTGGGTTCATAAACTGATGAAGGGCTCCTTTTTGTTGTATTCGGGATAGGGGGTAGAATAATATTGCTCCAGGTCGCTCCATTATCAGTAGATCTGTACAGTCCATTGATATTTGCTCCAGGAAAATCACTAATCCCATCATAAGCCCCTGCAACACCAATAAAAACCTCTGTTGCTCCATTATTATTCCAGGCTTTGATATCATTGATATAAAACAATCGATCTTCTAAAACACTGTTCAATGAATCACTAAAAATATTGGTCCAAGAAAATCCTCCATTAATTGATTTCCAAACACCGTTCCCTGCTGCAGAAGGATTTGCTTGTGACTCACCGGTTCCAATATACATGATTTGAGAATTGTTTGGATCTACTGTGATACAAGTAACTGCTAAATTTTCTGAAATTCCAACTTGTTGCCAAGAAGAATTCGCATCGGTAATATCATTATTGACCCATAAACCACCACTAACTCCCCCAGCAAAAACTCTTTTATTTGTTGCATCATTCGGATCGAATAAAATAGCTCTTGTTCTACCGCCAACATTGTTTGGTCCTCTTTCTATCCAAGGATTATCAATAGCATCTCCTGGTACTCGAGCCTTATAGGAGTTTAATTGATTTTGAAGTTCGAAAATATTTTCTGGATGTGTTCTCCCAGTAATAGGATTTATTTCGTTCAAATATTCTTGCTCAAAATAAGCATTGGGGGGTAATCCTAAAGATTTTCTTTCTTTTTTAGATAAATACATTGTTTTGCTAAAAGGATGCTCCTCAACAAATTTTGCATACGCTGCTTGAGTGTCAACATCAAGTTTTGTGTTTGTATTGTAGTACGAAAAGGCAAGTCCAAAAAGTATAATAATTCCTATTATTTTTTTCATTTTTT
>JAQWIO010000111.1 GCA_029248845.1 Polaribacter sp.
TTTATTCACTAAACTATTAATTTCTGTGATATGATTAGAAATAATCATAATCAGCTCTATTTGCTCTTTTGCAATATTCTTATACTCGGCACCAAAAATTTCTTTAAGTTTTTTGGTGTTTTCTAACAATGTATTTTGATAGATTATTGCTGTAGGAACGATATGATTTCTTGAAATATCGCCTAAAACTCTACTTTCTATTTGAACTCTTTTCGTATATAATTCTAAATCTATTTCATACCTCGCCTCTAGCTCAACTTTATTCATAACCGCCATCTCCTCAAATAAATTAATCACCTTTTTGGTCACTTTAACCTTTAGAGCTTCTGGAGTCGTTTTATTATTGCTAAGTCCTCGTTTTTTTGCTTCCTTTTCCCATGCTTCTCCATAACTATCTCCATTAAAACGAATGGCTTTCGAGTCTTTAATATATTCTCTTAAAATATTAAAAACAGCTTCATCTTTTTTAAGTCCTTTTTCATCAATTAAAGCATCCACCTCAATTTTAAATTCCTTTAGTTGTTTGGCAACAATGGTATTTAAAACAGTCATTGGTATTGCGCAATTTGCCCAAGAACCAACTGCTCTAAATTCAAATTTATTTCCTGTAAAAGCAAAAGGTGAAGTTCTATTTCTGTCTGTATTGTCTAATAAAATTTCAGGAATTTTACCAATAATATTCAGCTTTAAATCCGTTTTTTCTTTTGGTGAAAGCTTACCTTTAGTAACATTTTCTAATTCATCTAAGACCCGAGACAACTGATTTCCAATAAACACAGAAATAATAGCAGGCGGAGCTTCATTAGATCCAAGCCTATATTCATTACTTGCAGAAGCAATAGAAGCTCTTAACAATTCTTCATAGCTAGAAACAGCTTTTATAGTATTTATAAAAAAAGTAAGAAATTGTAAGTTTTTCATAGGTGTCTTACCAGGGCTCAACAAATTAGTTCCATTATTTGAAGATAATGACCAATTATTATGTTTCCCGGAACCATTAACTCCTGCAAATGGTTTTTCATGAAATAAGACCTTAAATTTATGCCTACGAGAAACTTTCTGCATGACATCCATTAGCAATGAATTATGATCTACAGCTAAGTTTGCTTCCTCAAAAATTGGGGCTACTTCAAATTGATTTGGTGCTACTTCATTGTGTCTCGTTTTAACAGGAATCCCCAACAACATACACTCTTGTTCTAGATCTTGCATAAAACTCATTGCTCTTGCAGGAATTGTTCCAAAATAATGATCATCTAATTGCTGTCCTTTTGCAGGAATATGGCCTAATAGGGTTCTCCCTGTAAATTGAAGATCTGGTCTGGAAAGTGCCAATGCATCATCTATCAAAAAAAACTCTTGTTCCCATCCTAACGTAGCGCTTACTTTATTAATATTTTTATCAAAATATTTACAAACTGCAGTTGCGTGGATATCTATAGCTTGTAACGCTCTTAACAAGGGTGTTTTGTTGTCTAAAGCCTCACCCGTATAAGCGACAAAAATGGTAGGAATACATAAAGTTGTTTCATAAATAAACGCTGGTGAAGTAGGGTCCCAAGCGGTATATCCTCTCGCTTCAAAGGTATTTCTGATCCCTCCGTGAGGAAAGCTTGATGCGTCTGGTTCTTGCTGAACCAACTGTTCTCCATCAAATTTTTCCATAGCTAAACTACCGTTGATAGATTCAAAAAAAGCATCATGCTTTTCTGCAGTTGCACCCGTAAGTGGTTGAAACCAGTGCGTATAATGAGTTGCGCCTTTAGACATTGCCCAGTCTTTCATACTAACAGCAACTTGATCTGCAATCTTTCTATCTATTTTTGTTCCGTGTTCTATAGCATTCATTACACTTTCATAAGCTGAACGTGTAAGGTACTGTTGCATAGCATGTTTGTTAAAGACATTTTGACCAAAAAGTGTTGATCTTTTTTCATTTTGAACAACTTTTATAGGGTTTCTATGCAGTGTTTCTTGTAACGCGTTAAATCTGATCCTTGACATATTACTAATTTTTTCTACTTATATTTAATTTTAAACAAAGATACCCTTTCAAAATTAGGGATAAAATTATTTTTTAAACATTTTAAATATTTTACCCCTCTTTTTTTTGATATGAACTGAAAATATTTGATTTTTGTAGTAGAATTATCAAAAAACATTTATTTATTATGGCAAAAATTAAATTAGAATATATTTGGTTAGATGGATATTTTCCAACTCAGAATATGAGAAGTAAAACCAAAGTAGAAGAGCATGAAAACTTTCAAGGAACAATTGAAGAATTAGGTAATTGGTCTTTTGATGGTTCGTCTACAAAGCAAGCTTCAGGAGGCGATTCTGATTGTTTATTAAAACCAGTTGCAATTTATAAAGATCCTGCAAGAATTAATGGATATTTAGTAATGACAGAGGTTTTAAATGCTGACGGTACTCCTCATGTTTCTAACGGAAGAGCTACTATTGATGATGATGATAATGATTTCTGGTTCGGCTTTGAGCAAGAGTATTTTATTATGGATACCAAAACTCAATTACCTTTAGGTTTCCCTGTAGGTGGTTATCCTGCTCCACAAGGAATGTATTACTGTTCTGTAGGTGGTAAAAATACACATGGTAGAGATTTAGTTGAAGAGCATGCTGATTTATGTATTGATGCTGGATTAAATTTTGAAGGAATCAATCAAGAAGTTGCTTCCGGTCAATGGGAATTCCAATTATTTGCGAAGGGTGCTAAAAAAGCAGGTGATGAAATTTGGATTGCTCGTTATTTATTAGATAGATTAACAGAAAAATACGGTTTCTACATTGATTACCATCCAAAACCATTAGGAAAAGACATGGATTGGAATGGTTCTGGTATGCATGCAAATTTCTCTAATGAAATTTTAAGAACATGCGGAGACAAAGAAGTATATGCTAGAATTTGTGAAGCATTT
>JAQWIO010000112.1 GCA_029248845.1 Polaribacter sp.
TAGAAGAGAAAGGTTTTCTAATAGACAATGTAGTAGATTATACTTCCGCTGAAGAAGAAGGTTTTTTTTTAGAAGGAACTGGGAGTATGGTTTTAGATAGGGAAAATAATAAAGCATATTGTGCACTTTCTCCAAGAGCAAATGAAGAATTATTTATAGAATTTTGTGAAGATTTTGAATATACCCCCGTTATTTTTAATGCGAATCAAACAGTAAATAACAAGAGAGAGCTTATTTATCATACCAATGTGATGATGTGTGTTGCAGAAACTTTTGTTGTTATTTGTTTGTCGTCTATTGATGATAAAATTGAAAGAAAAAACCTGTTAAAACATTTTAAAGAAGATGGTAAAAAAGTGATTGATATTACCGAAGAACAGATGAATAATTTTGCAGGTAATATGTTACAGGTTCTTGGTAAAGAGGATGAGCGATTTTTAATTATGAGTGAAGCAGCCTTGAATAGTTTAACACAATCGCAAAAAGCACAAATAACGAATCATTGTCAAATTATTTCCAGTTCTTTAGAAACTATTGAGGTTTGTGGCGGTGGAAGTGCTCGTTGTATGATGGCAGAGGTTTTTCTTCCCAAAAAAAAGTAGTTAAGATTGTTCAATCATTATGACTCTTTGGTTTTTACTTCATAATCAATTAGTTAGGTGTTTATTTGCTCAAAGCCTCATCGATAATAATTCCATTGGTTCCATTTGGTGCTTCAATACGCAGTAAATTAGCAATGGTGGGTGCAATATCTGTAATATGATATCTTTTTGTAGATACACCTTGTTTGATTCCAGCCCCATAAAAAATAACAGGTACATGCGTGTCGTAAGAATAACCTGAGCCATGACTCGTTCCCTTTCTGCCTCTAATCAGTGTTGCAGGATTAGGAATCAGCAATACATCTCCTGACAATTTTTGATTATAACCATTTTGGAGAGAATTTAAAATTCCTGAAGAGAAATGACTTGTTTGAAGAGTTTTTGCAGTAACTGCTTTGTAAATTTGATCAAAGTTAATGACTTCGTCAGCAAGTTTTTGAGCTACTGTGTGAACATCTAAACCCAAAGATTCTACTTTTTCTTTACTTAGAAATATTTGATAGTTAGAAATATTTTCAATTAAATCTATTGAATTAAAATACTTTTTAGTCATCTTAGAAAGAAAGTTTTTTAACCTTTCAGGATTGAGATAATGCGCGGGTATTTTCAGTGATTGTAAATATGCAGGAGTATGCACAGCAGCATGATCTGCAGTTAAAAAAAGAGTGTAATTATCCTTTCCTATTTGTCTGTCTAAAAATTGAAAAAAATTGGCTAAATCGTTGTCTAATTTTAAATAGGTATCCTCTGTTTCTATAGCAGATACACCATATTTGTGTCCAATGTAGTCTGTGGATGAAAAACTTACAGCTAAAAAATCGGTGTATTTACTTTTCCCTAATTGTTCTCCTATGATCGCTGCTTTTGCAAAATCTACTGTAAATGTATTTCCCGCAGGAACTGTTTTTAATAAGTCAAAATTATTATTTTTGGAACGTAAGGATTTTAGATCTTTAGGAAAAGTAGGACTTTTTTGTCCTATCAATTTTTCTTCAAAAATATTGTCATCACTTCTGCTGTTTTCATAACTGTCGATCTCATAAAGAGTTTCCCAAGGGCTATTTAGATAATTATCTGCTTTATTGTTACTATTAAAATCGGTTACCCATTGAGGGAGTTTATTCATGTAAAAAGTACTCGATATCCAAGTATTGTAGTTTTTACCATCATACCAATATGCTGCATTAGCTGTGTGACCAGCAGGAAGAATTGCCGCTCGATCTTTTATCGAAATACCAATCGTTTTCCCATGCATGTTTTGAGCCAAATGCAATTGATCAGTAATTGTTGAGGTAACTAATTTTTTTGGAGATTTTTTACCATTTAATCCATCATTACCCAGTGTACTACATGCATTATCATATACACAATACACCGATTTTTTATTGTATTTATCATACCAATCATTGGAGATAATTCCGTGCTCACTGGGAGTTGTTCCGGTGTAAATGGATGCATGACCAACAGCGGTGTAAGTAGGGATGAGGTTATAATGTGCATTTTCTAATGAAAACCCACCTTGTAATATTCGATTAAATCCTTTTTTACCATATCGATCTGCAAATTTTGTTAAATAATCATATCTCATTTGATCGATAACAATACCCACTACTAACTTAGGCTTTATGTTTTTTATTGCAGGTTTACAGCTTCCTAGGAGAAGAAACAAGTACAGAAAATTAAAGAAAATCTTTGATTTCATAAAATATCAATTAAATAATTATTCAAAAGTAATTGTTTTTTATTTTGATATGGTTATTTTAACTTTCTATTAATGATATTTTAATACTTTAGCATAAATTTAGATACAATGAATTACCTAGAGCACATTGGTAAATATTTTATAATGTTAGGACGGGTTTTTAAAAAGCCACAACGTTCAAAAGTTTTTTACGAAGCTTTACTGAGAGAGATTGAAGATTTAGGTTTAAAATCTCTTGGAATTATAATGTTTATCTCTTTTTTTATAGGAGGGGTTATCGCCTTGCAAACTGCCTTAAATTTAGAGAGTCCATTTATTCCAAAATCATTAATTGGTTTTGCAGCAAAACGCTCGATAATTTTAGAATTTGCGCCTACTTTTTGTTCAATTATTTTAGCAGGTAAAGTAGGGTCTTATATAACATCCAGTATTGGTTCAATGCGAGTCACAGAGCAGATTGATGCTTTAGAGGTGATGGGGATTAATTCTTTAAATTATCTAGTTTTACCCAAGATATTAGCAACAATATTCTTTTATCCTTTTTTAATATCATTGGGCATGTTTTTAGGTATTTTAGGAGGTTGGGTTTCTGGAGTACTGTCGGGTCTCTTTTCTGGAACTGAATACATTGTTGGTCTTCAAACCGATTTCAATCCGTTTTTACTAACATATGCAATGATTAAAACACTCTTTTTTGCATTTTTAATAGCGACTGTTCCTTCTTACCATGGCTATTATGTGAAAGGAGGCTCAATTGCTGTTGGTAGAGCAAGTACACAATCTGTGGTTTGGACGACTATTTTAATTGTAATTGCAAATTATTTTTTAACTCAACTACTTTTAACTTAGAGAATGATAGAAGTAAAAAATTTACATAAAGGTTTTGAAGG
>JAQWIO010000115.1 GCA_029248845.1 Polaribacter sp.
GATGAATTTAACACTTAAAATTTGGAGACAAAAAGACTCAAGTTCAAAGGGTGAAATGGTAGATTATAAAGTTACTGAGATTTCAGAACACATGTCTTTTTTAGAAATGATGGATGTCTTGAACGAACAATTGGTAAATGCTGGCGAACAACCAGTTGCTTTTGATCATGATTGTAGAGAAGGAATTTGTGGGATGTGTTCTATGTATATTAATGGAGAAGCGCACGGTCCAGATAGAGGCGTAACCACATGTCAGCTTCACATGAGAATGTTTAAAGATGGAGATACAATTACTATTGAGCCATTCAGAGCAGCGTCATTTCCAGTAATCAAAGATTTAGTTGTAGACAGATCTGCTTTTGATAGAATTCAGCATGCTGGAGGTTATATTTCTGTTAATACATCAGGAAACACACAAGATGCAAATGCAACTCTTATCGCAAAGAAAGCAGCAGACGAAGCAATGGATGCTGCAACTTGTATTGGTTGCGGAGCTTGTGTTGCAACCTGTAAAAATAGTTCTGCAATGTTATTTGTGGGGGCAAAAGTTTCTCAATATGCTTTGTTGCCACAAGGACAGGTGGAGGCTGCAGATAGAGTTAGAAATATGGTGGCACAAATGGATTTAGAAGGTTTTGGAAACTGTACCAATACTGGTGCCTGTGAGGTAGAATGTCCGAAGGGAATTTCTCTAGACAATATTGCGAGAATGAATAGAGAGTTAATGAAAGCTTCTCTCTAATTTTTTTAAAAAGGAAATCATTTTTACAATTTTTTGTAAAATAAAAACTCCAAAACAATGTATTGTTTTGGAGTTTTAGTTGTGCCACAATTAATAATACGGTACTTTCATTTTAGAAATTATTTGAGCGTATTTTAGAATCAACCCGCATTTATTTCTAAAAAAATCATTTTTAGGCTCTTTTTAAGGTAATATTAACCCTTATAAAAAGTTAAAACGTGCACGGAACTCAACTCTATTGATTGCCTAACTCATCCAAAAGAAATAGCTTTATTTCCTCCCAAAATCTGCAGGAATTTCTCCCCAAACTTTTGTTTCCCATTTTAAAATAGGGTTTTTAAACGTATTTTCTCTCAGCCATCTTTCCGCTCTTTTTATTAGATCTAATAAATCTTTGTTGGAAGCATCAAAAGTAATATTTGTTCTACAGGCCTTCTTTTTTACCCAACTTATCGCAATTTTAGAATCAGAATAAATAGGAATATCTTCTTTTTTTTTACTTTTTAAAAGCGCAATTCCATGCACTAAAGCTAGGAATTCACCAATATTATTTGTCCCTTTTTCATAAGGGCCTCTTGTAAAAATTTCTTTTTTATTATGAGTGAATACACCTCTGTATTCCATTTTTCCTGGGTTTCCACTGCAAGCAGCGTCTACAGAAATACTTTCTAAATTAGGGGAACCATATTTGGTTTTTTCAGAAGAAGATAAGATGGGTTTTTTAGTGTTTTTACCTTTATAGTTTTCGTAGTTTTTGGTAGAGGCTATTTCAGCTTCATTTAAATCTGCAAAAGATTTATATTGAGCACCTTCAAAACCATCGATTTGTTGCTTGCAGACTTTCCAAGAAGTAAAAACGCCTTTTTTACGACCATTCCAAACTACATAAAACTTTTTTTTACTCATTTTTAGATAAAATTACATCTTCAATAACTTTGGGAAAGTATTTCTGTTCTAAAATATGAATTTTTTCTGCTATAATTTCAGGAGTATCTTCTTTTGATAAAACTGTTTTTGCCTGAAAAACGACGGCCCCTTCATCATAATTAGCATTTACATAGTGAATTGTAATACCTGTTTCCGCTTCTTTATTTTCTTTTACAGCCTTATGAACGTGCATCCCATACATTCCTTTTCCACCATATTTTGGTAATAATGCAGGATGAATATTAATGATTTTATTAGGGAATTCTGAAATAATTTTTTCTGGAACCTTCCATAAAAAACCGGCTAAAATGATGAAGTCCGCTTCTTTCTTTAAAAAAGATAAAATATTTTCAGAAGAATAAAAGTCGCTTTTTTTAAATAGCAAACAATCAATTTTTAAATTTTTACATCTTTCAAAAACAAAGGCGTTTTTATTGTTGCATAGTACCTTGACTACTTTCGCGGTTTTGGTAGTATTAAAATATTTAATAATATTTTCTGCATTCGTTCCCGAACCAGAAGCAAAAAGAACAATACGCTTCATAAACTAGTTTTCTTTGAGTACAAAAAAAAGAATAATTATTAACATAATTAATTTTTTTAAAGGAAGATTAATTATTTTATTTACTTTTAAAAATCATTTTTTAGGACAAAAATTAGTTATAATTAATAAGATTTGTATTTTTGCCTCGATTTAAATTTTAAAAAACAAAAAAATTATGTCAGACATTACATCAAGAGTAAAAGCTATTATCGTAGACAAATTAGGGGTAGACGATAATGAAGTAACATCAGAAGCTAGCTTCACAAACGATTTAGGAGCAGATTCTTTGGATACTGTTGAGTTAATCATGGAATTTGAAAAAGAGTTCGATATTCAAATACCAGACGATCAAGCTGAAAACATCGGTACAGTAGGTCAAGCAGTAAGCTATATAGAAGAAGCAAAAAAGTAAATTTTATATGCAATTAAAACGAGTTGTAGTTACTG